>CAZZLV010000037.1:0-13428 GCA_964655155.1 uncultured Bdellovibrionales bacterium | reverse complement strand
GGGTTATGACCCATCAGCAGCCATCGGCACCCACTCGATTCCGCGATGAGCCTCTTTGTTACGCTCTAGATATAGCGTCTTTAACCTAAATTCGGCAGTTGCAGGTCTGCAACTGCCGAATTTAGGGCTAAAGATGGAAAGAGCTGCGACACCCTGCCTTTTCTATTAGACTCAAATTCTGCTACTTTAACCACAAAACGGCAGTTAAGGAGGATGAAAACAGCGCAACTGCCGTTCTTAGGTTTAACTCTAGTATGACCGATGTAATTGGCATTGTATCAGACACCCACGAGCACGTGCGTATGATACGCAAGGCGGTACGTGTACTTAAAGAGCGTGCTCCCGCATTTGTGATTCACTGTGGTGATATTATCTCGCCCCCAGTTCTTGAACAATTTGCCGGCCTCGCTCTACGTCTAGTTTACGGCAATAATGACGGCGAGCGCTCTGGACTTAAGCAGAAGTGCTCTGAGTTGGGTTTTTATGAGATCGAAGATACCCTAACATTTTCTCACTCTGGCAAAACATTCTTTGTAAACCACGGAACCAGCTTAACTACAATTGAAACAGCTGCTGAATCTCAACTGTACGACTATGTTCTGCACGGACACACTCATGAGCGACGCTATGAGATACGCGGTAAAACCAGGATTATCAACCCTGGCGCGCTATTTTCTGCTGATACATACTCTATTGCGTTCCTTGATCCTGAGACTAGCGCAGTGGAGTTTGTGGATATTCCGGATTAAACCTATTTTGGCAGTTGCGGGCCCGAAAACGGCGCATCTGGATAAAATCACTGCGGCTTTTGAATTTTTGGTGCTCACCCTGACGGTGCCAGGGTTCAAGCCTTAAGAAAAGTTCAAAATACTTTTTGCTTTTAGCCACCTGCACCATTTTCGTTCTCCTTAACTGCCGAATTTAGGTTAAATATCTATGAACTCTCATATGCAGATCGATTGGCAGCTCTGGAATCCTAAAGATGTTGCAGTACTCTGCTTTATATTTGATGAAGAGCGGGTGCTTCTGATTGAGAAGCTACGCGGCCTCGGAGCTGGCAAGGTAAATGCGCCAGGTGGCAGGCTTGAAAAGGGCGAAACCCCACTGCAGGCGGCGATTCGCGAAGTGCAGGAAGAGGTCTCAGTCACCCCGCATAGCCTATCCCAACTTGGAAACTTAAAATTCGCCTTCGTTGATGGTTACAACCTTGAGTGCTGGGTATTTCGCGCCGAGGGCTATATCGGAACACCGACCGAGAGCGCTGAAGCGATCCCATTCTGGAGCGATGTGCGAGCACTTCCCTACGAGCGGATGTGGGCCGACGATAGACACTGGCTACCATATCTCCTGCGCGGCGAGAGATTCAATGGCGAGTTTGTATTTGATGGTGATCAGATGATCTCTGGCGGGGTTTTGCTGGCGAATGATCCACGATAGTCAGCAAAGTGGCGCCACTATTTGTGAATTACTCCTACTTTGCGGACTCGCCCGAATATTGCACGAGAGTGCAAGATTCAGGCGAGCAGGTGCAAGGAAGCACTTGCAAATTCCGAGGCGCAGCGAAGGAATTTGGAGCCTACAGTTTGTGTGGGCACTATGGGTCCCACACAAATTGTAGGCGATGAGGAAAAAGGCCATGGATGGCCTTTTACCGAGCATTTCTCACGGCGAGCGCAGCGAGCTTTGTGAAAAATACGGGATATAGCGTTTTTTTCAAAAGTCCGTAGCGATATAGCGGCTTTTGGAAAACGCTATCGATTCGCAGATGCGAATCAAAACAACAACCTATAGTGATTTACGGCAAAAGACTTGCCAGTTTTACTGGCTAGGGCATCGCAGTTCTCCCGCTATCTACTTAGAAACGTTGGAAGTTTCGAAAAGGATAAAAATGTGCGGGCAGATGGAGTTTAACTTAGTTATTTCCGTAACTTCCGCACATTTTTGGCCTATTAAAGATAGAGAGAACTGCGACGCCCTATTTACTGGCACGGACTTTTGCAGATCACTATAGAATCACTGTGTCATTTGGAATTTTCGCTGCTCGCCCTGATGGTGTCAGGGCTTAAGCCTTAAGAAAAATTCTAAATCCTTGGGGCTTTAAGCCACCTGCACCATTTTCGTCGGCCTTAAATTCTCCCTCTCTCTATGCCGAATTAAGGATCATTTCGTAGCCGACTTATCTTATTCAACCACTCTTTAAGCTGAGTTTCGTCTTCGCGGTCAGTATCACGATCCGAATTAAGCTCATCATAAGCTAACTTCAATTTTTCAGCAGTCCTTATTAAGACCGGATTAAATGAGCCGTACTCTTGCTCTTGGTGGTAGATCGCTAACTCTAGAGCTTGCTTGGCCCCACCGAGGACGTAATCCTTAAAACTGTTGAAAACCAATTCGGGGGTACGGCTTCCTGGTCTTAGAGGCCATGATCTATTGCCGAAAAGCATATCTGTCCAGTCGGCGCAACCTGTTGCAACTATGAAAACTTTTTCAAATTCATTAAAACGATCGCCTGATGTTATAAGATCGTACAAATCCCTACCAAGACCAAATGCTATCCAAAATAGATCCGCCTTAGCCAAGTAAATCTGAGCTTGCTCATATGTCAAAAGATGGATTTTGCGATTAGTTTGTAAATCCGCCAACTCCCAGATCTTCAATTTTAAATCTTGCAGTTTTGCTGTGCAAGCAGGGGCATTAGGATTTAACTCTTTTAGTTGCTGAAACTCTGCTGCATCTCTGAAGTAACCTAGAATTAGTCTGCAACTTAGAGAAGCAATATTTGCAGCACTAGAAACTCTTTGAGCATACTCAACCACCTCTAACACCTTCTTAAATTCACCTGAATCAAGATAGTGCCTTGCCAGCAAAAGACTTGCTTCCAGCAGTACCGGAGCTCGGCTATGATCAAGAGAATCTACTGGATTAGCCGTAAAAACAGCGGTTAACAGGCAAGCTCCAGGATGATTCTCTCCCTTTTTTTTATTCGTTGTGCCTAAATAGAGCTTCGCTAACTCAATCTTTGCTTTTAGTTGCGACCAACTATTCAACGAATCTTCATCTATTTCGTCTAACAACCCAAATATATCAGACTCCGGCTGAGTACTGGTAGCACCCTGAACAGATTCATGGATCGGTGGCACCAATAGTTTAAAAAGTTCTGCCTCAGCACGATGATATTTTCCTGCTGCTAAATCTCCCTGAGCCTCACTAAACCGGTTCAGGTTTTCTTCATTTATTTGACTAATACTTGTCACGTTAATATCAACTTCAATCTAATTAGGGCGATCGGACTAATAATCCTAAAAAAAGCAGTTGCGGGTCTGAAAATGGCGCACAGTTGCGAGCCCGAACACTGCGCATCTGGCAAAAATCTCTCTGTCTTTTGAATTTTCGGTGACTTCAGCGTGAGCTCAGTCGACCGCTCTCCCTGACGGTGTCAGGGCTTAAGCCTCAAGAAAAGTTCTAAATCCTTGGGACTGTAAGCCACCTGCAACTGCTGAATTTAGGTTTAGCCTCCTGAACCATTTTCGTCTCCCGCAGCTAGCGACTTTCAGATCATCCTACTTATTGCGATCCTAATCCACTTTATCCTAAATTAGGGAGTTAAGGCGGATGAAAATGGTGCAGATAGCTAATATCCTCAATAGCTTATACACCTACACCGCCCTTGGCCTTAGGCCCGCAACAATCTTATTCAGTCGCTCCTCACAGCCGCGGATCTGTTCTGAATAGCCACAGTTTGGCTTACCAGATATTTTTCCGTTTAGAGCACCGTTTATTGCATTGTATAGTGCAACGTCCAGATCACCATCTAGCTCCCTTGCCACTGAAATAATCTGCCTATAAGTTCCTATTAGCCTTGGGTGATACGCGCCGAATATTACCTCCTGTTTTTTCAGACACTCTTTAAGCGCATGGAGAGCACAGGACCAACAACCCTTGGAGAATTGTTTTGGATCCGAATTCAGCTCAAAATTGAGATCATCTGAGATAGGTAGCGTCATGAATTTAGCATCAAACAATTCTTGAATTTGCGCGTTGATTGAAAGCAATGCCGTTTTAGATCGAATAGCGCTACCTGTACTACTTTTATGACAAACTTGCTCTGCCACCCGAACAGCTAACCTAAATATATCGCTAGTCGCTAGAGCGATATGGGCATCATCGTTAAGGCTTATATCGTTATAATTAATACGACAGATTGCGCTTAAAGAACTTCTTAGCAATCTTATCGTCTCTTCTTTGGGATCTGTGCCAGCTTGTAAAGCATACTTGTAAAATTCAATTAGTTTACTACTACAGAGTGCTATATCACCTAAACCTCGGCCGATCTGTGCGGCCATATCGGCTATATTTAGAGCTTCCTCGATCTTATTTTTATACACCTCATTTTTTTCAGTCGGCGGTAAATTACTTTCCAAGACTGCATCTAGCACACCCCTTATCAAGACAAATCCGAGATCTAAGAGTTGCGATTTCTCAAACACTGTAGATTCAGATCTGTAGCGCTCATAAAAAATCGCTGTTAGAGCTTGTGGGCGTACGGTGGCACCACTATCTTCTGCCACGGAGCTAATCTCTGCTAGTAGCAGCCTTGATTGCAGCGCTAAAGCAGACAATTCTTGAGGAACTCGCAGCGCAGCTAGCGGATCGGTCAGGTCTATGTCTCCTGCTGCTCCTGCTGCTCCTGCTTCTCCTCCGGATTCTCCTTGCGATTTCGAATTAATAAGATCCACTACGGATTCGGCCAGCATGCGTCGGGCCTCAGCGAACTGGCCCGCACCCAGGATAAATGCCGCCGTATCGATTTTATCCCAGCAATATCGGCTAAATCGATTCCAATCTGGCAGATGCGTGTGCCGTCGCAGATCAGGACTAGGCTCACTCATAATAATCCTAAAAACCGCAGATGCGGCGCTGCAAATGGCGCTACTAAAAAAATCGCCCTGGCTTTTGCGTGTTTGCGCTAGTTTTTGTCCTTGACTGCGGCTTCTGGTGTAAAATGAGTGATCCTGTCTCGGAAAGGATCATCGGTGAACACGCCAGCGATCATAATAGCCAAGAGAACAAATGGTAGCAGGATATAGCTCCAAAGAATTCTATTCTCGTATTTGCCGTGCATAAAAACTAGAATAACTAAGCAAGCCTTCACAGATGCAATTACCAAGGCACCAACTATATTCCATTTTCCAAGGTCAACCTGTGCGGCTGCCACCGTAATAATCGTTAGGAAAAGCAACGCAACAAGAACCTTAAAGAAGGTACTAACTGGAACTATATGCCCCTGTACATCGTGATCATGTGAATTAGCGTGCGAATGAGAGTGCGCATTTGAATGTGCGTGAGAGTGGCCCATAACCGATCCTACCTTGAATATCCCAACTTGATAAAATTTCCGCTGACTCCTTAAGCTTCCCTAACTATCCCGCTCCGGACTATCCGACTAAGTATAAAAGCGGAAAGAGATATATCCAGATCAGATCAACTAAGTGCCAGTAGAGCGCACCCAACTCGACCGGGGTGTAGTACTTACCAGAGAAGCGGTTCTTTAAGGCTGGCCGAATTCCGTATATGAACATGACCACCATACCGATAATGACGTGCAGTGCGTGTAGCCCAGTCATGCAGTAATAGATCCCAAGAAAGTTCTTGTATTCATAAAAGTGGCTATTCCAGACAAACGGGAACATGCCGTGATGCGCCTTGCCGGTATACTCAAAGCTCTTTACGATCAAGAAGAGGAATCCACAGAAAACGCTAATACCGAAGTTACGAACGACCCCTTTATTGTCCCCCTGCTGGGCCTTAGTTACTGCAACAGCAGCGGTGTAGCTGGAGAAGAGCAGGATTGCGGTGTTGAGCGCTCCAGCCCAGAGATTTAAGTGGTGGCTAGCCTCATGAAACTCAGCAAGGTGGTAGTAGCGCATAATAGCAAAGCTACAGAACATCACTGCAAAGAGGAGCACCTCTGTGGCCAAAAAGAGCCACATACCAAGCTTAGCTGCTCCGTATGCAGTAGCACTATCCATATGGTGGATTATCGGTGGCTCTCCCGGTGGTACATTGTGGTCGACTATCGCTGCGGTGCTCATAACGTCCCTGTTGAATTTAAACTGTATACTATCCTTGTGACTAGGCGTGTGAGTGTGTCGGCTTACCGTAGTGGTAAGGATCCTTATCAACCACCGGGGTCTCTGGGAAATTCTCGTGGATCGGTGGCGACTGTGTCTGCCACTCTAAACTCACTGAATTGTACGGATTACGCGGCGCCTTGACCTTACCGAATTTTGCTGTCCAGAGCAGGTTCACAAGAGCAAACATATATCCGAAGCCATTTAAATACGCTCCGATAGTTGAGATCGTATGTAGCGTTTGATACTGCGCTGGATAGTCATAGTAGCGCCGCGGCATACCGTCCATACCCAGAACAAACTGTGGGATAAAAGTTAGGTTAAAGCCGAAGAAGAGAAAAGCGAAGGCCACCTTTGAAACGGTCTCGTTGTACATCTTGCCGCTCATCTTCGGGAACCAGAAATGCAGCGCCGCTATTAGGCCGATTACCGCGCCACCCTGAATCGTGTAGTGAAAGTGCGCTACCACAAAGTAAGTGTCGTGGTAATACACATCAACACCAAGCATTGCCAGGTAGATACCGGTCGTACCCGCTACCATAAAAAGGAAGACAAACGCCATGGCGTACAACATCGGAGTTGCAAAGGAGATCGAGCCCTTGTACATCGTACTGACCCAGTTAAACACCTTTACTGCCGTTGGGATAGCAACCAGGAAGGTAACTATTGAGAAGAACTTAGCCGAGAAATCAGAGATTCCAGCGACAAACATGTGGTGGGCCCAAACGATAAAGCCGACCCCTGCAATCGCCATCGAAGAGATTACAACCATCTTGTAACCAAAGAGCGGCTTGCGCGAGAACACCGGAATAATCTCTCCGACGACTCCAAAAGCTGGAAGCACCATAATGTAAACAACTGGATGCGAGTAAAACCAAAAGAGGTGCTCCATAAGAACCGGGTCGCCACCCTTGCTCGGATCGAAGATTCCTGCACCAAACATGCGCTCGGCAATTACCAGGAGCAGTGTCATTCCAACCACTGGTGTTGCTACTGTTTGGATAACAGCTGTGGCGTAGGAAGCCCAAACAAATACCGGTAACCGCATCCAGGTCATACCTGGCGCGCGTAGCTGGTGAATCGTTACGATAAAATTTAGTCCGGTTAGGATTGAGGAGAATCCGAGTACGAATGCCGCAAATACCATTAAGCTAACAGAGGTATCTGTGGTTGTGCTGTATGGTGCATAAAACGTCCATCCAGTATCCACCGGACTCAGCATGGCGTAACCACCTATTAGTGCGCCGATAACATAGACATACCAACTAAAAAGATTAAGTCGTGGAAAGGCCACATCCTTGGCCCCGATCATTAGAGGGATTAGGAAGTTTCCTAATGTCGCTGGAATACCCGGCACCACGAATAAAAAGATCATAAAAACACCGTGCATCGTAAAGAGCACGTTGTAGGTGTGGGGATCCTTTATGAATTGCGCCCCTGAGAAGGCTAGCTCGGTCCGCATGAGCAGAGCTGCTATGCCGCCGCCGATAAAGAAGATCATGATCGCAAAGAGATACAAAAAGCAGATCCGCTTGTGATCAGTAGAGGTAAGCCACGACCAGATGCCGGTCTTCCAATTCAAATAGTTTAGCTCCTCACTGCCATGTGCTGTCTGAGTGTGCGCTGCCATAGGTACCTACCTCATCTCTCTCTCTTTTTTAACTTTCTCTAGCCACCTGGCTAATCTTAAGCCTATTGAAGTGTCTTTAAATACTCGATGACATCATTAAGATTCTCATCGGACAGTTTGCCCTCGTACATAGCCGGCATTACTGGCCCATAGCCTTCAACGATCTTTGCTGCAGGCTTCCAGATCGACTCTTTTATGTACGCCGCATCAACGGTAACGCTAGTCCCATCAGACAACTTCTCCTGACGTCCCCAAAGACCCTTAAAAGAAGGGCCAACTAGCTTTGAACCATCAATGCTGTGACAGGTGATACACAAGTTTCCAGTATCGTGAACGATCGCCTTGCCACGCTCGACCGGAGTGGCTCCGACCGCCGCTGCCGACTTCTTCGGCGCTGCCGGAGCAACATCAATCTTCTGCGAGCCATCGACGGTCTTAATAAACTCTATAATCCCAGTTATCTCATCATCTGATAGCTGACCTTGATAGCTCGGCATGCCCATAGCTGGATAACCCTTAACTACCTTGGCCTGCGGATTAAGGATCGACTCGCGGATGTAGTTCTCGTCTACCTTGTACTTTGTGCCATCAGCAAGCTCGCCCTCGCGGCCGAACGCCTTAAGCCATGTTGGGCCGACTCGCGGAGATCCATCTAAACTGTGACACGACACGCACTGTTTGCCGGCGTAGAGCTCTTTTCCCAGATCTGAAGGCTTAAGAGAAGCCAGCTTGCGTTCCTCACTATCATCTGCCAACCAACGCTCGAACTCTGCT
Source organism: uncultured Bdellovibrionales bacterium (assembly GCA_964655155.1). GTDB lineage: Bacteria > Bdellovibrionota_C > UBA2361 > UBA2361 > OMII01 > OMII01. The sequence goes on along the minus strand of CAZZLV010000037.1, from coordinate 4,893 downwards.
CGCGGAAGAACCTTTAGGCGGGCTAACATCTTGGAGTGCTCATTGCCACAGTACTCGGTGCAGAACACCTGAAAATCTCCGGTCTTAATCGGCTTAAACCACTCGTAAGTATAACGACCCGGGATTACATCCATCTTGGTGCGCATTACTGGGACAAAAAAGGAGTGTAAAACATCCTTGGAGGTCATGATCAACTTTACTGGCTGATCGACCGGCACTACGATCTCGCTGGTGCTCTTTTTCCCGTTCTTGTACTGAAAATCCCAGGCCCACTTGCGCCCCGTAACGTTTATCTCCATCGCATCAGCCGGTGGCGAGCGCAGATCGACAAACGAGTCATAACCAAGCCATGCTACCCAGATACAAACTAAGGTCGGAAACACCGTCCAGATCACCTCTAGTGTGTTATTGCCCTCGATCGATGGGGTCTCGTGATCCTTTCCATCACGTTGGCGGTAAATTACAGCGAAGTAGAGCATCGTACCAACGATCGCCACTGTGCAGATCACTGATATGATCGTCACGATGTCGTTAGCAAAATCGACCTTATGCGCAAACTCAGAACCTTGCTCGCCTAGTAATCCCAACATAGCTTCCTAATCCGTATACTCTCTACGCGGTTCTCAAACCGCATCACCTACTACATTCCGCACGCCGTCTACGCGCAAAGAAAAAATACACCGCTGCTAAACCGATTAGGGTCAAAGCCCCACCGACCCTTAAGAGACCGACTACTGCCCAGGTATACTTTCCTTGAAGCGGATCGAATCTAAAACAGTACAGGAGTAAGTGATCTATTGCTGTACCGACTCCTCCCTTTGACGCCTCAACCAAAGCTAGCCGCACGTCCCAAGGGGAGAACATAATTCCAGTGAAATACTGCGAGATCTCACCCGTCGGCGTCAATATCATAAGCGCCGCAGAGTGTGCAAAATCTTCGCCATCACGCATATACTTAAACCCCAACTCCCGCATCAGCCCACCGACCTGCTCCTCACCCCCTAAGAGGTATTGTATCGCAGAGGTCCTGTTAGCTGCGTCGCCTATTAGCTTGGCGTTGAACTTATTCATCACCTTGAGCGCATCCTGAGCGCCCTCACGTGGATCAAAACCAACTACCAATACGGAGAAATCGCTTGATAACTGAAGCGGGATCTCATTTAGTAGATTATAAACACCATCAAGGAGCAGTCCGCAGAGGCGCGGGCATTTATAGTAAACCGGAGCGATCAGAATTGGTTTCCCCGGAACCGCAAAATCCTTTAGCCGGCGAGTTTGGCCCTGGACATCTGTAAACTGACGAGACAGGTCAACCTTGGCTCCCAACTCGGTAAACACCCCAACATCCCGATTAATTACCTCTGCCGGTCGCTCGATCGACCAGAGAGAAGTAGGCAACGATAAGCCGGTTCCAGCCGCAAACGCCGCCAGAAGCGTCATAAATCGAATTTTATTTATTAAATTCAACATGCTATGGCTTTAACTTGCTCTTTAAGCTAGGCCGTAGCATGAGCTAAAATGAAGGCTTTTGCAAATTACTAGCCGCCGCTATAGGCAAAAGCTAGCTCAGCTAGCAAATCATCACAAAAACAAACTAAACTTTGACATACATAACAAACGTTAGTAGCCTCTGGCGCATGGATATCTGGAAAAAATTCGAAGAGAACAATATCACCCACAGCGCGGCTCACCACCTAGTGACTATCTTAGAGCTGCGTGAGAAGCGTGGCTATGCCCGCGTAACCGATGTGGCTCGGGATCTTAACATTACCACCGGCAGTGCATCGATTAACTTAAAAGCGCTCAAAGCAAAAAACCTGATCGTTGAAGATGAGAACAAGTTTCTCTCACTCTCCGAAGAGGGCGAGGCGATCGCTAGGGCAGTAATGGCACGCAAGGGGATCCTGCTAACCTTTTTAACCGATGTCCTAAACGTTTCACCAGAGCAGGCTGAGATCGACTCATGTAAAACAGAGCACCTGATCAGCGCTGAAACCGCAAAGAAGCTAGAGGAGTTCACTAAACACTACAAGAAGCAAGCGCAATCTCTACCGCGATCGACCACAGCCGCGTAACCCTACTTTGTTCTGGCACCTGCCGGATCGCCCCACAAAGGGGTCAAACAGAGATCTGCGTAGTTAGCGGTGAGACTAATTACGTGATAGACCTCGGAGCTGCTGCACTAGCTCGAGCAAGTACAAGGAAGCACTTGCAAATTCCTAAGCGCAGCGGAGGAATTTGGAGCCTACAGTTTGTGTGGGCACTATGGGCCCCACACAAACTGTAGGCGATGAGGAAAAAGGCCATTAATGGCCTTTTTCCGAGCATTTTTCACAGCTAGCGCAGCGAGCTTCGTGAAAAATACGGGCTAAAGATGGTATTGTGCTCTTATCGGTTGATATTAACCTAACTCACCGCAGTTGACCGGAACAACCCTTAGACGTATACCTTAACTGCTATGACGATGCACTTTGAACCCTCTGAATTTAAGTATAAGCTCCAAGGACTTAACGAGCGCGTTGAAGTTCTTCGGGGGTTTCTTTGACATCCCTAATCTAACCACCAAAGTTGACCAACTCGAACAACAATCGCAATCAAATGAGATTTGGAGCGACTCTCAGAGGGCAAAAGCGCTAATGCGCGAAAGAGCGCAGTGCGTTGAGCGTCTCGATAGCTTTAAAAAGATCACTCAGCTTAGCTCAGACACGGAAGCTGCATTCGAGCTCGGTCGCGAGTCAGGTGATGGTGATTTTATTCAGGAAGCTCTACGTTTAATCGATGAATTCGCCGTGGCGCTGAATGCGCTTGAATTTAAATGCAAAATGAACGGAGAGTTCGACAACCAAAGCGCAATAGTAGAGATAAATGCCGGCTCTGGTGGCACCGAGGCACAGGACTGGGGTGAGATGCTGTTGCGGATGTACCTAAGATGGTGTGAGCGTAAACGGTTTAGAACTGAGATCCTCGACTATCAAGCTGGTGACGGCGCTGGAATTAAGAACGCCACGATCCTCGTTGAAGGCCACTATTCTTACGGTCACTTGCGTAATGAATCGGGGGTTCACCGACTAGTGCGGATATCACCATTTGATTCAAATGCGCGGCGGCACACATCTTTTGCTTCGGTTGCTGTGACCCCAGATATTGAGGAAGAGATCGAAGTAGAGATTAACGAAGTCGATCTACGTGTGGATACCTATCGATCATCTGGTGCTGGCGGGCAGCATATAAATAAAACTGACTCCGCGGTTCGCTTAACGCATATACCTAGCGGAATAGTTGTGGCGTGTCAGAGCGAGCGTTCACAACACAAAAATAAATCACGGGCGATGAAGATCCTTAAATCAAAGCTCTATGAATTGGAGCAGCAGAATCAACGCGAGCGCATCGATCAGATCAAAGGCCAGCGCAAAAAAATCGACTTCGGCAGTCAGATTAGAAACTATGTCATGCAGCCTTATCAGCTAGTTAAAGATCTGCGAAGCAACTATGAAACGTCTGATGTGCATGCAGTACTCGACGGAGAGCTCGATCCGTTGATAGAATCGTGCTTACTACAAAGTTAAGAGTACATGACGGGAGACGTCAAAAGATGAAACCCCCACTTAGAGTGGAGATTGCCCGTGAGTTAGCCAGCGAATTGCCGGGGCCAGCTATCGATCTAGGGCTTAGAGCTGGTATTGATGTATTCCACCCGCTGTATCGCTCTGTTGTCGCAACGAGCTTTGCGACCTGGAACTTACTCGATATCTGGGCGCACAAAGATATCAAAGTTGCCGCGATGCACGCCTTTAAAGAATTTAATGGATGCTCAGGTGTAAGTCGCTACCTGGGCGGCCTAAGCCCACTTCATGCCAAATGTGAAGCTCGTACGGCGCAATTTCTAGCTGGTGAATCAGCTTTGCTTTTTGGCTCTAAAAATCAAGCTATGCTGACCCTCGTCACCGCACTAGCTAGCGGAAGTGGTGTAGTTATCGGCCCAGCCATGAGCTCGTTACCTCTCGCTGATGCATGTGCGCTGGTGGATCTTGAATTTGTTGAGTGCGAAACAACCGAGGAATATATACAGAGCTTAGAACGCTATCAGGCTGCTTCACGAATCCTTCTGGTGGCAGAGACCGTTTCAGCAACTACCGGTAAGCGGATCGATCTAGCACCTTTTATCGCCGGACTCTCAACACACAACGCCTGGGTAGTGCTCGATGAAAGTGCGGCTATTGCTCATAGCGGCCTACGCGGAGCTGGAAGCGCTGAAGCATTCCCAGCATCACCGAGGCTTTTGGCGCGCATCATGAGCGCACAGGTTTTAACCGGTGGGCAGATTACGGCCCTTGTGTGTCCGCATGAGGTTAGGGAGCTTCTAACTCACCGTTCACGTTACTTGCGGGTCGATCCTCCTCCAGCCGCAGTGGATGTAGCAAGCTTCTGTTCGAGTCTAGACCTGTGTGAGGTGGCTCTTACAAATCGTGAGAAACTCGCTACGCGCAGCCGACTTATGCAGGTTGCTACTCGTGAACAGGGTTGGCACGTAGTAAGTGAGGATGACCTCCCCATAATCGCTTTGTGGTTTGATACATACCGGCAGGCACGCGAAATACAAGAGGCGTTGCTTCAGCGCGGAATTGTGGTCGAAGCGCTACCTGCGCGCAGCCTGCGCAGTAATGGAGCTGTTGTGAGAATCGTTATCTCAATCGGGCACACAGACCTAGAGGTAGCTCGATTACTTGATAGCCTATTAGAGATACGCAAGCGACTACTGGGGCAGATCGATAGTGCCGGGAAACTTCGATAAGCCCTGTACGATAGATTTAGAGCTTGTGATTTAGGGCAAAAGTCTTGCCAGTTTTACTGGCACCGACTTTTGCAAATCGCTATAGTATCGTGATCAACGCT
>CAZZLV010000036.1:0-13555 GCA_964655155.1 uncultured Bdellovibrionales bacterium | reverse complement strand
TACGCCAAGATTGCGCTCGCCCAGCAATTCTCATTCATTTTTTTCAAAAATGAATTAGGCTGGGTTTAGGTAGCGGGAGAACTGCGATCCCCTGTGGGCGTCCAACAATCATCGATATCGCATTACCACCAAATCCAGCCGAATTAATCACGACAGCACTGCCTAATGAGATCGGGGCTAATTCTGGTGTGCCGCCCCTGTCCCGGTTGTCACTATACGGGAATCCGCGCCACACGGCCCCGTCTAGAAGGGCGTCAGCCAGGCTCAGGCTAAGCATACCAGAGGCTCCATAGGTGTGCCCAGTCAGGTGTTTGGTCGACACTGTTAGGACTTCACCGAACACCCGTTGAATGGCGAGCTTTTCAGCTTCATCTCCACAACGGGTTCCAGGGGCGTGTGCTACTACAGCTCCGATCTTTACCTGGTTATTTAAACTGCTTAAAGCCATCTTCATGGCACACTCAAAAGCTGCGCCATCCTCGGAGATACCGGTCGGTGAAGGGATCGACTCTAGCGCCCAGCCGATACCGAGCAGCTCGAGGTCACCCAGCCGCAGTTCAGAGTTGTCATTTGCAATCACAAGAAGCGCAGTGCCCGCCGCCTCTCCAAGAACTACGCAATTCTCCCTTGCAGCGGAATCGAGGGGTCGGCTGGGCCAAGCGCTATCGGTGTTTCCATAGATTCGCAGCGCCTCAAGTTGAGCGATAGTGTAAGGAGTGAGACACGCCTCGCTTCCACCAAATAGAGCTTTATCGGCCATCCCGCTAGCTACAAAACTCTTTGCAACTAGTAGCGAATGCAGCGCAGAGGAGCAGGTCATCGATGTTGTTAGCGCTGCGATCTTCTCGCTCCCATTTCTGGCTGCGGCATCGACACTGTAGGCTGCGCCGAGGTACTCCTGAGCGACCCAGGAGGAGATGTTGCCCGCAGTTGTTGTGGGTGATGTAAGCGAGGCTACCCGGCCATCGCTAGCAAATCGGCGCAGACTCTGCTCAAGTGCCAAAGTAGGCCCCCGAGATGAGCCTATTGAGATACAACCAAGCCCCTTCAGCACAGCTTCGACCGAGTCTAATTCGTGCGATCCAAGCCGGCTAAATGTACCGCGTGCCGCGGCGATTGCCAGGTGTGTTGTGCGGTCAAGTCGTTGATATCGATTTTCCGAGAGCACCCCTTGCACCATCCGTTGCGCATCATCTCGCAGAGCGAATACTGCGGCCTCTCTGCCGTGTGTCTCAATAGTGCTTACGGGAGCCTCACTAAGCAACATGCCGGCCTGCCAAAGAGCGTGTGGGGCTGCATCTTGCACACCCAATGCCGAGAGGGTCGAAAGACCTCTGATAATATACCGACGTATATCAGTCATAGATACCTCCAACGCCTTCAGCTTTCCGATTCACAACTCCTCGGATAACGTCGAACGCCGCAGCTACTTGACCTGCCGAGTTAAATGAATGCAAGCAGATCCGGATCCTTTCGGTCCCACGAGGTACGGTTGGGGCTCGGATAGCTCTCGCTAAATATCCGGCATCGCGCAGAGCGCGCTCGGTTAGTAGTGCTAATGAATTTCCGGGCACTAACACACCTTGAATCGGGCTATCCGAGGGTAGGAACGACAGGTCGCGGTAGTCAGATTTAAGCAGATTAACGGCCTTTATCAGCTCCTGTAACTGAGCCCTCTCTTGATCGGCAGCTTGCAGAATACTGTAGGCCTGTTCGATAAAGCACAAAGACACTCGATCAGGCGCTGTAGTGTAGATAAACGAGCGAGCTGAATTTATTAGATGCTCGCGAAGGCTAGCTCCTCCCACTACGCAAGCGCCGCGGTATCCGAGAGCCTTTCCGAAGGTGTAGACCCGAGCAAGCACGCGATTGGACAAGCCCAGTTCAGCTACGCATCCGGCCCCTTTGGGGCCGTAGATCCCAGTAGCATGCGCCTCATCCACCACCAGATAGGCCCCAAAACGCTCAGCAAGTTCGATTATCTGAATTAGCTGCGCCCGATCGCCGTCCATCGAATATAGAGACTCTATAACGATAAAGCATTCTCCGCGCGCATGTCCGAGCTTTTTAGCGAGATCCTCGAGATCGTTGTGGCGAAATGAATGTGCCCGTGCGGAGCTCAGCCGAATTCCATCACGCATCGAAGCATGCACCAGCTCGTCGTAAAGAATGGTATCAGTCCGTGAAGCGATACTTGATAATAGCCCGATATTGGCTTCGTATCCCGAGCCGAATAACAGGGCCGCCTCAGCCTGATGAAATTCGGCGAGTAAAGATTCGAGCTCCTGATGCTGACGGGTTGTGCCAGATACCAACCGCGATCCGGTTGCGCCGATCCTACTAAGTGATAATTGCTCAGCATTGCTCTGAGCCTCTTTAAGAGCAGCTATTATATTACTACATATCTCCGAACTGGCGAGTCTCCGAGCAATCCCAAGATAATCATTCGAGCTTAGATCAATTCCGCCATCCTCGATCCGGAGCGAGCGAACGGCATCCTTAGCCAGGCGCTCACGATGTTGATTTTGAAAGTGTTCGGGGATTCGTGTTGACATGTACCTGCTACCACCAAAGTCATTGCCTGAAGTGACCGTGTCAAACGACTTAGAGTATGCTATCAAGGAGGCTGAGAGTAAAGCGTGAGGGTTGGCGGAAGAAACACCATCGCGCTAACTATACACGAAAACAGCTGGCATTAACGGCGATACTACAGCAGATATGAATATCTTTGAAGAACTAACCTGGCGCGGTCTGATACAGGATATCTCAGATCCGGAGACATTTTCCAAGCTTCAGCCGGGAGATGCCTGCTACATAGGTTTTGATCCGACTGCGCCATCGCTGCAGGTTGGTAACCTAGTGCAACTGATCGTCGCTATCCACCTAACTAAAATCGGCTTAAAGCCGATCCTGCTCTTTGGCGGCGCTACCGGAATGATCGGTGATCCAGGGGGGCGCAGCACTGAGCGTAACCTGATGTCGCTTGATGATGTTGCTAAAAACGTGGTGCTTCAGTCCGAGCAGGCTAAAAATCTCTGGAAAAATGCCGGAGCACAGGTGACTCCAGAGTTTGTTAACAACATCGATTGGACTCGCGGAGTTTCGTATCTTGAGTTTCTTCGGGATATTGGCAAGCACTTTACAGTTAACTATATGCTACAGAAGGACTCGGTTAAGTCACGCCTATCGGGCGATGGGATCTCTTATACTGAGTTTAGCTACATGTTGCTTCAGGCCTTTGATTTCTTGCATCTCTATCAAAACAACCGCTGTCGATTGCAGTTTGGCGGCTCGGATCAGTGGGGCAACTTGACCGCTGGACTTGAGCTGATTCGGCGCAAGGTGCAGGGCGAAGCCTTTGCATTTTCGGTGCCACTTATTACGAATTCAGAGGGGAAAAAATTCGGCAAGAGTGCCGGTAACGCAGTCTGGCTCGATCCAGCACTAACCTCGCCCTATCAGTTCCATCAATTCTGGCTAAATGTCCAGGACTCTGAAGTAATACAGCTGCTAAAGGTATTTACATTTACCTCCAAGGAGGAGATTGAGCGACTTGAGCGGTCAATGCACGAGCAAGCTGAAAAGCGTGAGGCGCAGAGGTTTTTGGCTGATGCCATTTGCGACCTAGTTCATGGCAAGGCAGCCACAGAAGATGCCAAACGTGCTGCGGGAGCGTTTTTTGGTGGCTCGCTTGAGGGGCTATCAGATCAGCAGATACTTGGGATGTTAGTCGATGCACCGACAACAAAGATTAATAGAACTGATGCAGAGACCCTTGATATCGTATCTCTTGTTGGGTCGACATTAGCCTCATCAAAGGGCGAAGCCAGGCGTCTTATTCAAGGTGGTGGCATCTACCTTGACGGCGAACGTATAAGCGATGCAACGCTAAAAGTTTCGACAACCGCTCTCTTTAGCAAAGGATTTGTAGTGTTGCGGAGTGGTAAGAAGAACTACCACCTGGTCAAGTTAGACTAATAGCGCGTTCTGAGGGAGCGTATGACAGGCCCATCTTATGTTGTTGGTGACGCCGTGATCGTTACGGCTCTCAATGCTGAGGGGATCATAGTTGGCCAGCTGTCTAAGGATTTGTACCGGGTTGCGATCAGATCTATGCACCTAACAGTAAAACACTCTGAGCTAATACCAGTAAAAAAATCCAAGTGCAGAGTGGTTGCGTCCTCCACTCATTACCCTAGCGTCGATATACCGGTTTCTGGACGCAGTAAAATACACGATTCAATCGACCTGCACGGACTAACCGTTGATGAGGCTACCCGGGCGCTTGAGAGCTGGCTCAATGCATCAATAGTAGCGAAAGCAAAGCGTGGAAAAGTTATCCACGGACTTGGAACAGGAAGAGTTCAACAGGCTGTTCACAATCTGCTTGGGCGCTATGCTGCAGTACGGAAGTTTCGGATCAACGCCGCGAATCCCGGAGAAACTGAGGTTTATTTTGAATGAGGGTGAAGGGTTCGTGCACAAAATCGATTAGCAATCCCCTACCCCTAAACTGCCGTTCACATACCTTGCTTTAGAACCTCAAGTGCTTAACCGTATCGCCTTTGTTTATAAGCTGCTTAAGCGAATCGACCCCTATTTTTAAGTGCTTTTCAACAAACTGCGCGGTGACCTTCTTGTCACTCTCCTCTGTCTTAACTCCTTCGGGGATCATCGGCTGATCGCTGACCAGTAACAGCGCCCCGGTTGGGATCTCATTATAAAACCCTACGGTGAATACAGTAGCTGTTTCCATATCAATAGCCATAGCTCTAATACGCTCTAGGTAGCTGCGAAAATCAGCGTCGTGCTCCCAGACCCGACGATTGGTTGTGTATACAGTGCCAGTCCAGTAATCAAGCTCATGGTTTCTAATCGTCGTCGATACGGCTTTCTGTAGGGCGAATGCCGGCAAAGCCGGAACCTCCGGTGGAAAATAATCAGCAGATGTTCCATCGCCTCGAATCGCCGCGATCGGCAAGATAAGATCGCCGATCTGATTTTTCTTCTTTAGACCACCACATTTTCCGAGGAAGAGAACTGCGAGTGGGTCGATTGACGATAAGAGATCCATTACTGTGGCAGCCGTAGCACTACCCATCCCAAAATTAATAATCGTAATACCGCCAGCTGTAGCACACTGCATGGGCCTGTCTTCGCCGATCACCTCGACGTTGTTCCACTGAGCAAATAGCCTGACGTAGTTGCTGAAATTAGTCAGCAGAATATACTTACCAAAGGCCTCAAGCGATTGCCCCGTGTAGCGTGGCAACCAATTTCTAACGATCTCCTCCTTAGTTTTCATCGCGTTGCTCCTTTAGCTTGCTGCTGCATTTTGCGCCTGGGAATCCAGGCCAATAAGGCACCTTGCTCCTGTAATCCTGAAACTCCTTACCATACGAACGTAACTGCCTATGCTCCTTCAGCCTGGGGGCAATAAACCTAAATTCGGCAGTTGCGGGTCTGAAAATGCCGCATCTGAATAAAATCACTTTGTCTTTTGAATCTTCGGTGCTCACCCTGACGGTGCCAGGGTTGCGCCTCCGAAAAGTTCAAAATCCTGTGTGCTTTTAGCCACCTGCACCATTTTCGTTCTCCTTAACTGCCGAATTTAGGATAATAATTGGGAAATGCTTTTCGGCACCTTCCCAGTTTATTCCTGGTAGTCCTGATGCGCAACCTCGATCGAATTGCCGCATGAACTTGAGGTTCTGTTTAAACCAAGCCACCTTAATCTCTTAGCGCCCAGCTAGACCACTTGCAAATAGAAACAGTAGCACCATACTTACCGCTATCTTCTCGCGAGCGAGAGGCTGAAAGGCTTTGCGGTACGATTTGGCAGGATCTCCGTAAAATGATTCTCCAAATATTCGGAACGATGAATAACCATTAAGGGCCAGGGTAATAATGAAACACACAGCGACTGGCCAAGTTGATTCAGCGAAATGATGAAGCATCACTTCACTACTAATAAACCCCAATGTGCCCGGAAATCCAACGAGTGACAGAACACAGATAAGAAAGGATATGCCAAGAAAAGGATAGGCTATACCGAGCCCTGAAGCGCGCTCTAGCTCTTCTGCCCCCAGTCTATCCCTGAGCATACCGAGAATAATTAACAAACCACTAATTGCCACTGTAATGTTGGCAAAGTCTAGAACAAAATCAGGCTTGCTTTCCCTGCCGGCGATCTTTACGGCTAGGATTAGCAAGGGGACATGAAAGAGATACAACGTTGAAACGATCTGACTAACGCGTCGTTCACCGAATAGAAGAAATGCCGCATAAAGAAGGTTGGCACCACACCCATAGGTAAGTAGTGCATCGAGAATGGCGTCTCCGGAATAAATCATCGGATACAGCTTACACCAGACTATAAATCCGATATTTAAGCGGGTGATAACCGAAAGCCCATAGCGAGCTGGAGCGCCAAACAGCGGTTTTACCCAAAAATGAAATGGGAACGCACCAAGCAGCGTCATCATTAGTGCACTACTGAGCACTTTCATGGAGCGCGGCAGAGTCGCGACTGATTCAGCTAAATGGTCGAACGAGCTCACTCCGTATCCAGTTCGTAATATCGTAAAGAAAGAGAGGGCTAAAATGCTCGCTAAGAGCGATGAAAAAACCACCACAACAAAACGATCGTGCTTGCGACTTACCTGATAGACATCTGCCTGACTTACCTTTAGGTGGGTGATAAGCGCTGCTGTTACAACCAATCCAAAAAGCTCAACGTTTTCACAGAGCAAGCCAAACGAAACCAATAGCTGCACTAACAACCAGTATCCGGCTGTTCGCGTTACAAATACGCGCTTTCCAAAGGCTACAAATACAACTGAATAAATAAAGTTAAAGAGAATGCCGCAGTATGCGCCGATTGGCGTAACAACAAGCCAGTCTGGCACGATAACTACTGCCTTCGATCCCTGCAGTAACGAGGCGCTCAGCGCAAAAAAAACCAACATTGCAAAAGGCGCTAGTAATCCAAAGCCCCTTCTTACCGAAGCATTAAAAGCACATGCCAGCGCCATCACAACAGCGAGTGCTCCAGGTATAAACGCTAGCAGAACACTGAGCGTTGATAACGAAATCATGCTCTATCCTCCTGATTTGCAGAGCTATCGCGACCTTCAATCCGATGCGTAGTCAGATGAACCGTCTTAAGCGGATGCCTGATGTAAAAAATAATATGCCTTACCTGGGAAAGTATTAAATCCCCGAACCATTCTTCAAAATAACGACTGGCTCGAGCTAGCCGTTCGGCCAAGCTTAAGAGGCTCAATCTACCGAAGGCGCCGTCGATACTCTCCCAAAATGCATAGGCGTATTGTGAGAATGCGCGATGCCCCGCTACTGGCTTAAAGGTAACTTTTTCCCGACCAAGGACATGCTCGAAAGCATAGCGGTCATGCATAACCGAAGCAGCGTTGAGCAACTGGTAGGTGCGTAGCATAGCATGGCCTACAAAATGAAAGATCGCCAACGTATGCCAACCTAGAGCCACCTCGATGAACATCAATCCGACCTGAGCCATAGACGCATAGGCCAGCATGCTTTTGGCATCACTCTGAATTCGACCAACTATTGTTGCGTACCATACAGAGAACAGCCCAATGACCGCCATGCAAATTGCTACCGATTGAGGTAGTCCGTAGACGTACGATGCCCGTAGCATCAGGTACATCCCTGCATGAACCGAGAGTCCACCGTAGAATATCGCACTTGAAGGAGTTGGCCCCTCCATCGCCTTAGGTAACCACCGCCCGAATGGGAACTGAGCTGATTTGCCAACGGCGGAGAGCAAGCAGCCAAATAAGATCGCCAAATGTGGATGCTCATCTGCTCGCGTAGCGAATCCCTCTATCCCGTGGTGCATCGCCAAAAGTGTCGCAATCAGTATGCCTGAGTCAGTAATTCTATAAGCCCAAAACGCTCTCAGCGAGTTGGATACAGTCTGCTTTCGAAAACCAAAGAATGAAATAAGCAGGGCCGAGGTGATACCGATAAGCTCCCAACCTATGTACACGGTGGGAAGGCCAGCACCAAGAAAGATTCCATGCATACCGATTAAAAAGATGTGGTAAAGGATAAAAAACCGGAGATATCCCGGATCGCGATGAAGGTAGCGAGAGGCGAAGATGCCAACGATACCCCCTAGGAAACAGCTAATTAGGACAAAACAAACAGAGATCCGATCCATCCGCAATGAGAACGCCAAGTCCTGAGTAGAGAGACTTACAAGTCTAAGAGACCCTACTTCAAGAGGTCTTCCAGTCGAAATTACATACAACGCGCATATTAGTCCGGCTCCAACCGAAATGACCTGTGATATGGATAGGCACCGTTTAATAAATATCTCTCTTACCTCGTGCCGGATTGCTCTATCGAGTAAAATAGCGATTAAGGAGACTAGGGGTGCACCGATGATGAGAGTTCCGATGCTTGAGATCCACAAAGTGCTCATAGTGCTCCCTGAAGCTGACCAAATGGAAGGTGTCCAGACCTGCCTAAACACCACTCCCGAATATCAGCAATGATCGGAACGGCATTTTCAGATTGGATATATGGTTGATAGTGACCACCAGGTGTACGCCACATAAGTGCACCGCTATCTCGCTCTTTAAGAACAACGCGCATCCAGCCCCCAGCAAAATTTCGCTCAATCATCGAATCTGATGAAATCGCGCGCTCTAGTAGATCCTGCGTACCCACAACAACCAAAAGCTGTCGCACCGGCTCGTGGATCTCTATCATCTGCATCGGAAGCCCTGTCCGCAAATCGCTTGAAGTTCCATTCATTACCCCCACGAGGGACACGATATTGTGAGGTAACTTGGTCCCAGCTCCGTAAACCTCGTTATCCATGGCTGAGAATAGATACTCAAGGTTTATACCACCACAGACTGGCACTACAGCTCTTAGGATCCCCAGTAAAATTGAGGCATCAGAGTCGATCGTAGAATCGTATGAAACCAGAAATGATCGGCGATCAAAGAACAATCCTCGCGTAGCTTCTCGGGGTCCAACAATACATATTGCATTAGTTGCGTGGCCATACTCCGGTCGTGCTTCGGCTAACATATATGATCGCGAGAGCGCCTCTTCAGCCGCCTGGTCAACGCTTTTTATCTCTGCTTGAGCAAAACGTCGACAGCGTTCAAAGGCATTCTGCCTAGTGGCCTCAATTAGGTCGCGCCTAACGTCACGAAATAGATTTTGGAGTCCAAGCGGAATTCGATCTAGGTCAAAATACTCGACTTGATCGCTGCACGTATTATGGAAGCCCCCTATAAAGTGGGTTGACTCTGGGATCTTGATCCCAGAGCGCTCTGCAACGAGCTCTCTTACCTGTCGATCATTTGCCATAATACAGAAAGCGCGTGCATTAATCCTGCCAGGGCGGCCGCCGCACGCACCACAATCATAGGCAGAGCGTAGAGGGTTGTTTCTACTAGATGAGCCATGCCCTACGAACAGAACCAGCTGCGCAAATTGATCAACTAGACCGATTCCGCGCATAACGTTGATTACCCTAGTTGCCATCTCATCCCTGGTGTAACCGGGCATCGCAGATGCTTTGGATGGATCGATAGCAACCTGCAATTCGTGAAGGTCAGCTGGAATAATTGGCTCACTTCCAAAGATAGATCCCATCCAGCGTAACGTGCGCGGAGCGATAACCCCCAAAACCATGGGAATCAAGGAGAAACAACCAGCCAGAGATAGCAGCAAGTTGTGTAGCCATGATCCGGCTCCGCGATTAACGTAACCAGAGAAGCGAAACCAGAGGGCCTGCTTTCTTCGATATCTTGATAGATTGACCTCAAACCCCTCTCGTGGAACCTCGCGGATGGCATGTTTGGGACTGATAATGACTGGACAATACGGAGCACTTGCTCCACTCATTAACGTGTAATTCGCATCGACCCCGAAGAAACCAGCTGTGCCAAAGGTTTTATAGCCTGGATTTCGGGCTTCCAGATGACGACGGATCGATTCCTCACGATCATCGATGCAGAATACGAATTGGGCTTTGTCTACATCTCCTGGATTAACCTGCTTCCTGGGCAGCGACAGTACATCTAGTGTTCGCACATAGAGGTTCTCCTCATAGGCCAAGTGCCATATCCGTCTGCGTTGTGCCTGGTCGATCCGCAGCAACTTTTGAATAAGAGGGAGTATCTCTGCCGGCTGTTCTATGAGGTGCCTGGCTAGCTTTTCACGGGTTAAAAGTAAAAAAATATGAAAAGAAGTTGTGTATAGATCGTCAAGGAGATCCAGATCGGGATTAGCCGTTGGTAGATCTGCGCAACGCGATCGATACAAGGCTGATTCTGAGGCGCATAGTCGTAACAAAAGCCTAATGGCTGTGTATTCAGCGAACCTTGGCCTAATCTCATTTTCTTGTCCATGAAGCAGTTCTGGACGCTGCTCTGCAAGCGCAACATAACCCGCCCAACCACGCAGCGACAAAGCATCACGAACAAGAAAATCGTAATATTGTCCAGGATCTACACCACAATCATGGAGCAGTCGTTCGATTAGGCTCTCTACGCCCTGCGGAGGAACTCGATATCGCGAGACAGAACGACGTAGAGGCTCAAGCCAATTTGGTATTCCAAAATGTGCAACGTCAACCATCCTTAGAAAACACGACAGCATCCCCTCGTGACGATCCGGCATAAGTTGATTCGAAAAGCCTAGATCGAGATACTCCTCGCAGAACCTGATAATAAGCGGATTAATCAGCTCCTCTAAGACCCTTTCATACTCATCAGGGCGCTTGGGCGTTTCACGATCCCAGGCCGCTGATACCGCTAGGAGGGTTGCGGCCCACAGAATCGTCCCTTCATGAGCCCTAATCTTTGATGACCGCGGGATAGACCTCAGGATCCCCTCAAGGCTCTCTGCGGCCTCAAAGTTAAGTTGGTGTAAATGGTCGCGATGATTGGCGCAGGCACCATGAGTCGTTAGCCATGAAATGAGGAGCTCTTCATCGACACCTTGCGCTGTGTATAAATCGGGCGACTCGCGCAGGCTCCATTTCACCTCCTGAAACCCCTCAACTGGTGGTGCTACCAACAGGAATTGTTTGGCGAGTTCACGCATGGAACGACCGTAGAAGACCCCTTCATCGGGGAACTCACCTCTGAGAACTGACTCCAGATCGCTATCGTTAATCCTCCCGGATCGGTAGTGTTCCAGATACCTCTGTTCCGGCAAAAAAGCTTCGGCACCGTATATTTTAGAGGCCTCCACTACTGCGTCTTCAAAGGGAAGTTCTTCAAAGGCATGTAGGGTGTTGTGGTGGACAAAAACATCTATGGGCCCCTGTTTGGGTAATAGATGCGTAATATCCTCCAGAATTGATCGGATCGCAGAAGAACTCATAAAAGCCCCAGCACTAACTCAAAGCCGTCAGCGAAGAAACACATCGCCGAGGTTCAGTCCGGCGAGACGCTTCACCATGAGTGCTGAGAGGAGTTAGTCGCTCGATCGAGATGAGCTTTATATCGTTTTCGCGCTGAGCTACATGTAGCTCATGCATGAATGTGTGATCAACGTACACTACACCCGAGAAATCAAGTGTGATTGGCTCGCCCTTCGCCTGTGCTATACGGCTCTTAAAGCCGATAACGTTGCTGAATGTGCATGACTCAGGGAGTTTTAGCCGATATCTACCATCTGCATCAATTTTGCCACTCGGCACAGAAACGATCAATGAGCGGAGTGGCGCACCTAAAATTGCGCTCACTAGATATTCCGATATCATCCCGATAAGCACACCGACCAAAAGATCCGTCAAGAGTGTTGCAACTATAGTTACAACAAAAACTATCAGCTGGTCTTGGCCTATCGCTTGGCACTCCTTAAACCTCTTTGGAGAAGCTAGACGGTAACCTATCACGCACAAAACTCCAGCTAGCGCAGCGTTGGGAATTAGCTGAATGACTGGCGCTAGGAGTAACACAAAAACCAACAACGAAGCACCGTGAAAGAAGTTCGCCCACCGAGTTCGTGCCCCATAACTTATGTTGGCACTAGAGCGAACAACTTCTGCGATCATCGGCAATCCACCGACGAGGCCGCAGATTAGGTTTCCGAAACCGACTGCGAAGAGATCGCGATCCATATTTGATTTTCTGTGGAATGGATCGAGGCCGTCTATAGCCTTACAAGTTAGTAGTGACTCAAGAGAGCCTATTAAAGCAAAGAGAGCCACATACTGAAGCGATTGCGCTGAAAATAGCTGACTAAAATCAGGAAAGGTTATACCACTAAAGAACGAGCTCGGCAGGCTTACCAGGTATCGTTGATCGACCGTATAATCGAGTGAATACCAGGTGTACTTGTGCGCATGCGTAAAGTCAAAGTAGAGACACAAGCCTATGCCAGCAGCGACTGCAGCTAGAGGGCCAGGGAAAAACCTCGCGAGTCTACCAAATAGGGTTGTTGCAAATATTACTATTGCGACACTGATTGCACCAACCAGCGCCACTTCTGGATTCATGACCACCAGCGAGTGAGGTATTTCAAGCAAAAGAGGGATTGGCTCGCGGGCCATCGCCCTGACACCAAGTAAAGGGTGAATCTGCTTAGCTAAAATTATTATTCCGATCGCTGCCAGCATTCCGTGGACAACAGATGAAGGAAAGAAGTCGGCAAATCGCCCCAACTTGAATACGGCAAAAACCACCTGAATCACACTCGCAGCCGCAATTGCAGCCAGAGTATAACGGTACCCAGCGCTAAGATCGCCGTGACCCAGAGCCTCTACTGAGGCAACCGCAATCGCGATGAGTCCGGCGGCTGGCCCCTTAATTGTCAATCTCGATCCTGAGAGTGGTCCAACGATAAGTCCGCCAACGATGGCTGTTACAACACCACCAAATGCCGGAAAGCCACTGGCCATCGCAATCCCAAGGCACAGAGGCAGTGCTATAAGCGAAACCAACAGTCCGGCGACGAAGTCGCCTTTCCAATTTTGCTTGAGGCCCTTTAATCCATCGTAAGGCGTTTTGGCAGAGACAAGATTCGGCGCAGTTGAGCGCTGCTCCGCATTCGAAGATTCCATACTACTCCTAGTTCAAAACAATGAGAGCTAATAATTACTTATCAGGCCTTAAAGTCGAGTCTAGTCGTCGTATAGCGGCAGGCTACGGCTCGGCATCGGTCGATGTGATACAGGATGGTACGCCTATGCTGCTCTGCTAGTCAATGGGTTAAGCCGTGAGCCAGGGCAGCGCAGCAGTCTCGTTAAGCCACTTAGAAAAATTTGGATGTTTCAAGAGGTTAAAAATATGCAGGCAGATGCAGTTTAACTTTATGATTCCGACAACTTCCGCCGATTTTTGGCCTCTGAGAGATATAGCGTTTTTTAAAAGTCATTTGCGATATAACTGCTTTTGGAAGACGCCATCGATTCACGTACGAGAATCAAAACAAGAACCTATAGTTATTTACGGCAAAAGCCCCGCCAGTTTTACTGGCACGGACTTTTTAACCTAAATTCGGCAGTTAAGGAGGATGAAAATGGTGCAGATGGCTAAAA
>CAZZLV010000035.1:0-13969 GCA_964655155.1 uncultured Bdellovibrionales bacterium | reverse complement strand
AAGCCTTGCCAGTTTTACTGGCACGGACTTTTGCAGATCACTATAGCATGATTGATACTCCCGATACTGACTGCAAAAGTTCGTCCCAGTAAAACTGACAAGGCTTCTGCAAATCACTATAGGACGGCAGAGGCTGCGGTTTTTGGCCGTGTCAGTTCCGGTACCTGCGACTACTAATGTCTAGCCGGTCACAACTACGTCACTACCCAAACTCAGTACGCCCTCATCTGAATGCCAGCACCTGGCGAGACTGGAGGTAGTAGACTTGAAAGCGAGCTTGAGGATTCTAGCGCCTTCTCTAAGAAGTTCTTCTTGCGATTAGCATAATGCAACGTTGGAAGCTCGTCGTCTTTAAGTTTGATGCCAGCTAAAGTCAGGCCCTCTCGCGCAGCATCGTAGACATCGCCAAATCCATCGACTAGGCCAAGCTCTTTAGCCTCGTGTCCTATAATCACTCGACCATCAGCGAACTGACGAACCTTATCTTCCGAAATGCCACGCCCATCTGCAACGGCCTTTATGAATAGTGCGTGAACTTTGCTTGCGGTGTCCTCAAGGTACTTGCGCTCCTCGTCGGTCATCTGTCGAAACTGGTTGCCGACATCCTTCAGCGCGCCACTCTTTACAGTTACCATTGAGAATCCTACTTTGTCGGCTATGGATGCGAAATTCGGTATCTGCATGACGACACCGATTGAACCTGTTTGAGTTCCTGGTTGACAGAATATCTTGGTAGCAGCGAGGCTGGAATACAGTCCACCGGAGGCTGCCACTGAACCCATCGACACGACTATTGGCTTAATAGCTTTTAGCTTTCTAATGGCATTGTAAACCTCCTCTGACGGAGCAACCGCACCGCCTGGGGAATCAACTCTTAGGACAATAGCCTTTGAATCCTTGTTGCGAGATTCCTGGTAAAGGGCTTTAAGAACATCAGTTACGTCCTCTATCGGCCCTTGGAGTTCGACCACGGCAACCTTGGGGCCACCGATCTTCCCAGCTGCAGCAATTCCCCCTGCAATAACTGGGAGAACAATCACAGCTATTATTACTAGCGTCAAAAGTTTTGCTAACCAGATTTTGTACTCACTCATTAGAGCCATCACTTATAAAGCAGATAATATCATCCTAAAAACTGACGCTGCAGGTCTAAAATATTGAACTCGCCGAGGAAGCATACCGCGCCTTTTAACGCTCGTACAATCCTAATTAGTTTGAGTTCTAGCTTACTCTTGCCATTCAAATATGCCAACATGTAGGGTCAAAAGACCTTGTTTCTATCGCTGAAATAGGATGAAACTGGTGCGGTTAACCAAACGCTTCGAGCATTTTGAACTTTTCGAAGGCTTAAACCCTGGCATCGTCAAGGTGAGCACCGAAATTTCAAGAGAGAGAGAGAGAGAGTTTAGGCAGAGGCGCCATTTTCAGACCCGCAACTGCTAAATTTAGGTTTAATTAATAAGGCCCCCGATGGATTTAGAGATATCAAAAATTTTACAAGAATCAGCCTCAATAAAGACCAAACTAGCTGCCGACCCAGGATTTGTAGGGTTAATATCATCTTCAGCCGAATTGATCTTCGACGTGCTCTCTCGAGGTGGTACTGTCTATGCCTGCGGCAACGGTGGGTCTACTTGCGATGCGATGCACTTGGTTGAGGAGCTTGTGGGACGTTACAAGCGCAAACGTCGAGGCCTAAAGGCGCAACACCTCATGGATCCCTCAATTATGACCTGTTGGGGTAACGATGAGGGGTTTGATGACGTATACCGGCGCTACGTTGAGGTGTTCTGCGGTGCTGATGATGTTCTTGTGGCGATTTCAACATCTGGGAACTCGAAGAACGTTATGAAGGCTGTAGAGGAAGCAAAACGTCGTGGTGTGAAAGTTATTGGGCTTAGCGGCAAGGAAGGAGGTGCTTTAGGTCAAATTGCGGATGTCGCTTTGACCGTCCCCTCGCCCCTCACTGAGCGCATTCAGGAGGTTCATATTACGATTGTTCATATCTGGCTTGAGTTGCTAGAGACACGCTACGGCATTGACAATTAGGTAACAGCTGCAGCTAGATAAAATGCAAGGTTAGGTTGAACGGCGCATCGTCGAATCAAGTAGGTGCCAATAACAGCCGCTGGGGTGGGGCATAACCCATTAACCTAAAAACGGCAGATGTACCGTTCTCAGACCCGCAACTGCCGAATTTAGGTTTCTCTTAAGCGCCACATCTTGTCGCTTCAATCAGCTCATGCGCTCGGACTTCATTCAAGCCAAACGCTGAATTTACCGTCTGCGCGCGTCGCAGAAACAGGTGTAGATCGTACTCCCAAGTAAAGCCTATTCCACCGTGGCACTGAATAGCAGTCTCGCATACCTTAACACCCAATTCAGCGGCTTTAAGAACTGCAGCCCGCGACGTTAATCGACGCTGTTCCGGAGAATTGTTGAAGGCCCAGGCAGCAAACCTACAGAGACTGGCCAAAGCCTCACTCTCTGCATATATCTGACCCAGCTTTTGCTGAATAGCCTGAAATGAGCCTATCGGAGCCCCGAATTGACTACGAGTTTTTACGTACTCAGTGGTGATCTCAATTACTCGCCGGCAGAGACCACTAACCTCTGATGCCTTAATTACTTCAATAGCCATAACGAGGGTCTCAACTGATTGCAAACCAATTACTGTGCAGGGAGCCTTGGTCAAGCAGATCTCCGTCAGCGGCGTCATTAGGTCGAGCGATGAAACCTGCTTGCTTACAGACACACACGAGCTTGCGTTAGAGCACTCTGCTCGCGAGTCCGATAGCTTAGCTAAAAAACTACGCAGCCCACTGTCAGTCTTAGCAAATCCAAGTAGCACCGATGCCTGGTCTCCGCATACTGCCCAGGTTGCCCGCCCAGATACTGATTCCCCACCCTGATCAATACTAAAATCGCAACAGCTCGGATACGCCAAAGCGCAACGGCCCTCTGCGGCACTCACCAGCTCAAAGCAGTTCGAGCGATCAAGCGGGTCGAGAAGGCTCTCTAGCAATGAATTCACAAAGACGTGCTCGACGCATGAATCAGGCACAAGCTCTCGGCCGCACTCCTCTGCAAACAGAGCTAGCTCTATTATACTGCAGGGGGCTTCAGTACCCGCGAAGGCCTGATATAAACCGAGATCTCTTAACGCATCTCTGAGGGTTGGGTCGCTCCGACTGCCGCTGGCGATGCGTTTGCGTCGATACTCCGAGGTCACCCGCTCCGATAGAACTCGGCGCACCAAGTCGCGAAATTCGATCTGCTCGTTCGATAGCCGCATAGTCGTCCCTACATCATCCCTAAGAGCCCCTTAACTTCATCAGACGGTTCCCACGGCGGCGTAAATGTAATCACTACAGATACCTCGCTTACGCCGGGTATCGCTGCCACTTTGTTCTGAACCTCATGCTTGAGCTGTGGCCCCGCTGGACACATCGGGGATGTAAATGTCATATCAATCACCACCTGACCACCATCGATTGCGATGTTATAGATCAATCCGAGAAACCAGATATCAAGAAAAAGTTCAGGGTCCTCAACTGTCTTGAGAGCCTCAATAATCGCCTCCCGGGAAGGCTCAGCAGGTGTGCTTGTGTCTTGCATGGCAGAGAGGATACTAGCACTTTCAGAATTAGGCTAGTTGTTCTTGAAAACTGACTTAGCGGTTAGGGCTATGGTGTTTTGATTTGCGTCTGCGAATCAAAACAACAACCTATAGTGATTTAGGGCAAAAGCCGTGCCAGTTTTACTGGCACGGACTTTTGCAGATCACTATAGGTTGCGCCTGGATAGCTAAACCGATTGACAGAAAAACGGAGTCAAATACCACGGTCTAGGGCGGGCGACTTGTTAGTCTCTTTCTTGAGAAAGACTCGCAGTTTCTCAAAAAAAAGCGCAGGGATAAACCCTGCGCTTTCAGTGCTCTTGGTAACAAGCACCGTTAGAGATTTACAACACTCTCTCCTTAAGAGCTTTAGCTGCAGTGAACTTCACGCGCTTTCTCTTCGGGATGTTGATCACCTCACCCGTTGCTGGATTACGTCCCTGACGAGCTTTTGTCTCGCGCACGTAGATCTTACCGAGACCCATAAGTGGGATCTTGTAACCCTTACGGAGCGAATCCATAACAAAAGCCGCGATATCCTCAACGATCTGCTTGGCCTCAGAACGCTTATCTAAACCACAGAAAGCACGAACGTTCTCAACGAACTCTGATTGAGTGTAGCTGAGAGTAGACGTGTTACGAGGCTTGCTCGATACACGTGCCTTCGAAACCGGAGCTGCTACAACCTTTCCTGCTGCACGAGCTGGAGCCTTCTTAGCTGGCTTTGCAATCTTCTTGGCAACCTTCTTCATCTTCTTCAACTTCGCTGGCTTCTTTGCCATACGTTTGTCTCCTAACAAATTGGTATTAAACTACCTATTTTCGCATTGATTCGACTCATCGCCCTCCTCATCTTTTCGTGCGTACGCACTGTGAGACAAGAGTCGCTAGCCTACATTCTTCTCGATTTTGGCCCGTTTCCCAAGCTTTTTCTAATTATGCCTGAGCTTTTTACGTGCCACCGATAGCGAATGTAGCGATGATAATGATACTTTTGGCGATTGAGCAATAATAAATTTTTACGTTTTTTCGCGAAAAAGCGCGGTTACAGAGGGCCATCATGCCCGAAGCTGGCGGTTTTATCCTCGTGCGACCTAAGCTGCAACAGAGAGTCGAAACGGAGTAAGCCCCGAATTTTTCCCAATAAAACCAGCCAAAATCTCAACTGCCCGCTCTGGATGAGGCATAAGCCCGACGATATTTCCATCTTTATTAGCGATACCAGCAATGCTGTTTACAGAGCCGTTGACGTTCACCGAGCGGTCTTCGTCGCTGCGTGTTCCGTCTCGGTCACAATACCGAAAAACCACCTGCCCGTCGTCTTCAAGCCGTTTAATCGTATCCAGGTCAGCGAAGTAATTGCCCTGAAAATGGGCTATTGGGCACGTAATCACAGCACCTTCAGTAGCGCCAGCAGTGAAGAACGTTCTGCTCGAATCTAGCCGCATGTGCACGAATTGCGATAGGAACCGGCGCCCGATATTTTCCAATAAAACCCCCGGAAGAAGCCCGGCTTCACATAAAATCTGAAACCCGTTGCAGATTCCCAGCACCTTGCCGCCGCGAACAGCGAAATCTTTGACCGCATCCATGACCGGCGACAGCTTGGCAAGCGCCCCTGTTCTTAGGTAGTCGCCATATGAAAAACCGCCCGGAAGAATCACGATGTCGACCTTGGGCAGGGTCGTATCTCGGTGCCAGATACGCACCGTCTCAACCTTCAATAGTCCGCCATATACATGCTCAATATCTTGGTCGCAGTTAGTGCCGGGAAAAACGATAATTCCTACCTTCACGCGACCTCCCTAATCTCATACTGTTCGATAATCGGGTTTGCTAGGAGCAACTTGCACACATCCTCAATCTGACTGAGCGCTGCATCCTTGCCAAATTCTCCATCGAGATCGAGTTCAATGACCCGACCAACTCGAACATTTTTAATAGCTTTAAATTTCTTATCCTGCAGACCGCTCTCGACCGCCTTACCCTGGACATCGAGAACACCCTCTTTAAGACGAACTAACACCTGAAAACGCATAATTGCTCTCCTTCCTTAGTTATGAACATCTCTCTTTAGCCTTGCCTCACTAATTAACTCTCCAGCGCGCGCGTCACGACACGGTCGACCTCCTTGAGGTACCGCTTTAAGTCGAACACTGCGTCTATTTCCTCCCCCGATAGGACCCCCGATACCGCCGGATCCGCCTTTGCCCGCTCTCTTAAAGTCGGCCCGCCGTCAAGTGCACCTAGCGCTAGTCTCTGCACCGTTGCATACGCATCCTCGCGAATAAGACCTCGATCTACCAACGCCAGCAGGAGGTGGCCAGAAAATACAGTGCCGCGAGTCCGCTCAAGATTATCTCGCATTCGGTCAGCCGAGACTACCAAATTCGATACTAAACCAGCGAAGCGTCGCAGCATAAAATCCAGCACAATGCAGGCATCAGGCACGGCAACGCGCTCAACGGAGCTATGGCTAATATCGCGCTCATGCCAAAGAGCAACGTTCTCGAAACAGGCTTGGGCATACGACCTGAGGAGACGAGCTAAACCGCAGAGATTCTCTGATAGGATCGGGTTGCGCTTATGAGGCATCGCTGACGATCCCTTCTGTCCTGGGGTAAAGCCCTCCATAACTTCGCCCACCTCTGTGCGTTGAAGATGTCGGATTTCAACTGCGAAACGCTCAATCGAAGAGCCTATCTGGGCGAGGCACCCCATAAATTCAGCGTGGCGATCGCGAGCAACCACCTGAGTGGCTACTGTCTCTGGCTTGAGTTCCAGCTTAGCCATTACCGCAGCCTCTACCATCGGGGTGATTCCGCCATACATTCCAACGGCTCCCGAAAGTTTTCCAACTGAAATCGTCTCAATAGCCTGATTGAGTCGCCCTTGCTGACGGCGAAGTTCGGCATACCACCCTGCTAGTTTTATCCCAAAGGTTGTGGGTTCAGCGTGAATGCCGTGAGAGCGTCCGATACATGCAGTCTCCTTAAACTCGATACACCGAGTCTTTAAGATAGCCAGGACGCTCTGAAGCTGTGAATGAATTAGTGTGCCCGCGCGGCGCATTTGAACGGCCAAGCAGGTGTCCACCACGTCACTTGACGTCATTCCCTTGTGAACGTAACGCGACAGTGGACCAACGTGCTCGGCGACATTCGTCAGGAATGCTATGACATCGTGCTTGACTCTAAGTTCCAGTTCATTGACCCGATCAACATCAAAGGTCGCCTTGGCGTTAAAAGCATCGAGCGCCTCCTGTGGGGCATCCCCTGCCTTTACGAGGCCCTCAAGAGCAAAACGCTCGATATCAAGCCAAATTGAATAACGGCTCTGGTCGGCCCAAATAGCCGCCATCTCTGGATGTGTATAGCGTTCAATCATGCACTCATTAGTACCCCGGGAGGTGCCGTAACATCAAGCTCAAGGCAGGGTAAACTCTCATAAATGTTGCCACAGAGAAGCGTCTGTAGCCCAATGGCGCGCTCATTACACCGGCTCAGATACCGTTTGGCCGTCTCAAGAGCCAGTGCCGGGGTGTTACTGTTTTCGCTCAGGTGCCCTAAAACTACATGGAAGAGCTCAGGGTGCATGATCTCTTCGATTAGCTGCCCAGCAGCCTCGTTACATAGGTGTCCGTGGGTTGAGGCGATACGTTGCTTGAGTTCCCAGGTGTAGCTACAAGATTGTAGCATCTCCTGGTCGTGATTCGACTCAAGCAGAATTGCGTTTGCGTTCTCGCAGTGTTGCTGCACCAACGTGGTCACTCTACCGAGGTCAGTACAGATTACCAGCTTCAAACCCTCGGCATAGATCGAGAACCCAACTGGATCGGATGCATCGTGAACGATACTAAACGGCTGAATCCGCACGGCTTCAATATTGAACTCTGTACCGGTGTTAAAAACCTCTTTGGCGCGCGGTTTTGATATAAATTCCATCGTTGCGGCGTTAGCATAAACAGGGATCTTGTAGCGCCGGCTTAGTGTTCCAACCCCATTAATGTGATCACAGTGCTCGTGTGTAACGAGTATGGCTTGAATTGTGCTCGGATCGATCGCAATCTCTGCAAGACGCTCCTCGGCTTGTTTACCAGAGAGTCCGCAGTCGATAAGGACGCGTACCCCTGCAGCTTCAACAAAGGTGCAGTTGGCTTTACTACCTGAAGAGAGAACTGAAAAACGCATGGCTCATAGAAACATGGACAATGCATGCAAGCAAGATACCGGGTCTAAACACCAACTGATTTTTTATTTAGATGGCAAGTAAATACCTACCGTTTTGCCTCAGCTTAGTGAGGTGCCGTCTTAATACATTTTGTGTAACTACTCAGCACGTGCATCGACTGTAGCGTTAGCCCCTTTTAAGGGGCGGCTTTGCGGAGCAAAGCGGGGTGGAGACATTAACTACTCACCTAAAATACTGCATCCCCGATCAGGGGATGACAAGAAAGAATGAACAACGAAATGGCGATATTGAAACATGAAGCATGAACCACAACGTTTAAAACCGGTGAGTAGTTACCATTTTGTTGTTTTTGCGCGCCTCCGCGCGCAGTTTATTAATCCGGCCAGAGCGCGTAAACCAAAGGGGATTTAATTGCCGGATTAATAAAGTGGAAGTAATGGGGATTTAATTCACGATCTTCAACTGCTGAGAGGCTGCTCCTTGGTTTAAAATTGAAACCAATTGATCAGCCAACTCTTTAAAGACCCGTGCACTTGCCCCCTCTCCGCTTGCAACCGGAGTGCCTGCATCGCCACCTTCACGTATAGCGAGATCAATCGGCAGCGATGCCAGCAGCGGTACGCCGAACTCTTTGGCAGTTTTCTCGCCGCCACCTGCACCGAATACAGGAATTAAAGAACCATCTGGCAGCGGCAAACCGGCCATGTTTTCGATGATGCCCAGAATCTCGACGTTTACCTTTTTCAGCATGTTGATTGATTTTCGGACATCTGCCAGAGCAACCTCCTGCGGTGTTGTCACCACAACCGCACCTGCCAGCTTTACCAGTTGCGATAGTGATAGCTGGGCATCTCCTGTGCCAGGAGGCATATCGACTATCATGTAATCAAGAGCACCCCAACTTACATCAGCAAACATCTGATTGAGCGCCTTGTTGAACATAGGGCCACGCCAGATTACGGCATCATCTGGATGCCGCAGGAAGAAACCCAGTGAAATGTACTTTATTCCGTACTTAGCAGGTGGAATAAGGCGCTCCTCGTGATCCGGCACGACCTGACCACCTCCCATTAGGGTCGGGATGCTTGGTCCGTAAAAATCACTGTCTATTAGACCCACCTTAGCACCTTTTTTGGCGAGCGCGATCGCCAGATTCACCGCAACAGTTGACTTACCGACACCACCCTTGCCGGATATAACCGCAATAACTCGGCCAAAATTATTATGCTCTGCATTACTTGGTTCCATCGTTACACCCCCACTACCTCTGCTCCGCGCAGCACCGTATCCTCATCGTCAACCATTGGTTGTCCCGCAGCTCTTGGTTGCACCCAATCCTCACCGTGATGTGCTCGCATCGCCTCACGCTCGAGCAGGGCGCGAGGGATAAGCGAATCTACTGATTCCCAGGGCAGGAGCTCCTCGAATGCTATACTGCGCGCTACATAAAAGTCCACAGGTGGAACATCGGCGAGTATTCTGCGCTCAGTCTTTCGCATTAACCATTTCCACGATTCGCCCTGCAATTCTGCCTCTTGCAGGAGTCTGCCGACGCGTCGATCCCCGCGCGATAGAAGCCCCTGAAAGTAGCTCTCCTTCGGCGGCTCAAACCTTAGCTCAAGGTTAGGCACAGCCTGCGTGGCCTGACGAATTCGCTCTATCTTGCGATCAAGAACTTTCGGGGAAAGCATCGGCTCCCATTGAAACGGTGTCGAAGCTTTAGGGATAAAGGGATTTACCGAAAGAGCTACCCAGGCTAACTTTCCAGAAGGTTTTGAGACCTCAACTACCGCATTTCGTACATCGATAGCTAACTGCGCGATCGCATCGACGTCCTCATCGCTCTCTGTCGGTAGCCCAACGATAAAATACAGCTTAAAGCCCCGGATTCCAGCCTCGGCCATCTCGCGTGCTGCATTTAAAACCTGCTCGTTGGTAACTCTCTTGCCGGCCGCTCGACGCAAGCGCTCGCTACCAGCCTCAGGTGCTAGAGCAACCGTTTTATATTCGCTCTCCGAGATGCTTGCTGCGAGCACCTTGGATACCTTCTGGGACATAATTGAGCTCAATGAAGCTCGCCCACCCTGGTCAGCAACGCTTTTTGCTAACTTAGAGATCGACTTATGAGAAGATACTGCTGCTCCAACGAATCCGATCGCAGCGCTATTCTCTAGCCCTACCTGAACCGTCTCATTCAGCGACTCTTCGCTGCGTTTTCGGATCGGCCGATATATGTACCCTGCAACACAGAAACGACACCCCATCTCGCATCCACGCCCGGTCTCAGTTAAAAACATCGATTTAAATTCGGTTTCAGGGGTTATAATACGCGAATGTGTTTTGAACTTTGAGAGATCCTTGACAAAGCGTCTTCGTGGTCGAAGCGGTACCGAGCCTGAGATTTGGTAGCGCCCTACGGTATCGTCGTCGTTAAATACAGGCTCATAGAAGCGCGGCACATACACACCCTCAATCTGGGCCAGTGTTATAAGCAGCTCCTCACGTGAAATCCCTACTTGCTTGGCATGCTGGATTTTACTCATCATCTCAGGCAACAGCTCCTCTGCCTCGCCGATTACACAGACGTCAAGGAAGTTAGCCACCGGCTCCGGATTGAGCGTAATCGCCGTACCACCTGCTATCAGAAGAGGGATTGGGAATTTGGCATCGCGCGCTGCAGCATCGCGCTCCTGCCACGATGAGAAGAGTAGCGATTGATTTCTGAGCATCCGCACGAAATGCGGATAATCGGTCTCAAACGAGAGGCTAAATCCGAGAACGTCACAATCAGCAAGCAGCCGATTGCTTTCGAAAGATCGCCAGCGCTCGGCGTTATCTGATGGGTGCTCGCCTCCCTCTGGCAAAAATGCGCGCTCAACGATTACGCGACTATCCCTCGCTAGGATATCGTACACCGCTTGAAAACCCAGGTTCGACATCGCTACCCAGTAGTGATTCGGATAAGCCAGGTGAAAGCGAATGTCTCCAGTCTGGTTGCTATATGGTACTACGTAGCGCTCGAGCGCTTTTAGCTCTCGATTTGATGGGTTCTTGATCTGCGAACGTTGCGTTGCCACCTAAAGCCTTGCCTTATATCTCTATATATCTTTATCTATCTTTTGCCACTTTTATCTCGGTCAGATTGCGATAGCTCCTTAAGCTAAGCTCAGCACGACGAGCCCCTGTTCCTGTCGCGACCTCCTCTCCAGCGCTCTTGCCTGGATGCAAAGTATAGGAGTATGAGCTGAATTTTACCGTAGTGCCCGATTCATTCTTTTGAACCAGATCAACATTTACCGAATAGGAATCACTAGAGTTGTTAATGACCGAGAATGACCAACTGGCATCGCTGCGCCGAGAAACTGAACCGGCGATCGGCGCCAACTCTGTACCGAAGATATCTTGATTACCAAATACATCGCCTACAACGCTTGTGCCTGCTCCTGAGATAGCGGAAACAGCCAGCAAGCCACTCTTTGGCAGAGGCTGGTTTTTAGCCGGCGCTGCCGCGCTCTGAGCTAACGCAAGAGAATTAAAAAGCATCGATAACAGCGCTAAAGCTAGGATCCCAAAATGAACTATTCTCATGCAGCCCCCGGAAAGCGACCTCTGATTGTACCAGGATCATGGGCTTAGAGGAAGGATAACCGGCCAGACGTGGTTTTTGCCACCAGCCGCCGTAGCGGCCTGCTATTGACCTGCCTGGTGGTCGCCGCCACCCCCTGCATGCGGCAGCAACTCTTGTCCTTGTGGTGCTCCTTTCTTTAGTGGCACATCGTGTCCGTATCGTTCGCGCCCATCAACAATTACCCCTATTCCACCGGTCCCATTCCCCACCACCTGCTGGGGAGGTTGCCGATTAACCGGCACGGGCCCAGCGCTCGACCAGGTTTTTATCTTTTGACCGGTCTCAGTGACGATCTCCTCGCCCGGAATTACCGGCGGTAAGCGATCGTTGTACTGTCTCGTCGTTGGCTTGCGATAGCTCTGCGGGGTGCCGCTAGAAAATTCAGAAGTTGATTTGCCGTCCCCGTAAGCGCACTCAAGAGTGCCAGCGCAGGCGGCTACTAGCACAACAGCCATGCAAACGCTCTGGGTTAAGCATGAAAAAATATGGGGTGGAAATACCGGTATTTCTCTCATAACCTATAGGGTAGCCGAGAAAGCGCTTAGACGCCACAATTTAGCTAAAGCGTTTTTCAAAAGTCCGTAGCGCTATAGCGGCTTTTGGAAAACGGTATCGATTCGCGGACGCGAATCACAACAACAACCTATAGTAATTTACGGCAAAAGCCTCGCCAGTTTTACTGGCACGGACTTTTGCGGATCATTATAGTAGAAGTGATCTAGTTGTAATTTAGTTAGTTGTCATTCTAAAAAGCTCTTCTGGTACAACCTCATTTGATCGGATTTGCCTAACATGACCGTCCCCGCTTCAGTAACAGCACTCGTTTCAGGCCGTGGTAGTAACCTTATGGCTTTACACGATAATAGCGATGGCTATGCGATCAAAGCGGTGGTCAGTAACCGTGTTGACTCGGCTGGCTTAGCCTGGGCTGCTCAACGCGGTATTCCTACCCACACGGTAGTTCGAGAGGACTATGCTACACTTACCGAATTTAAGGATGCACTATTTAAGGTAGTAGTAGAAACAGCTCCGGATCTAGTCGTTTTGGCTGGTTTTATGGTGGTGCTCCAGCCGGCATTCGTCGCTGCCTTTGATGGCAGGCTGATAAATATCCATCCATCGCTACTGCCAAAGTTCCCCGGCCTCGACACGCACCAACGAGCGCTTGATGCCGGCGAGTTTGAGCACGGCGCTACGGTGCACTTCGTTGCTGCCGGGGTGGATACTGGGGCGATTATAGCGCAAGGGCGGGTGCCAGTGCTCTCAGGCGATACCGCAGAGATCCTGGCGGAGCGAACTTTGACAGTTGAGCACAGGCTATACCCGTGGGTGCTCAAGCATCTTGCGCGAGCCGAGATAAAACTTACCCCAGCGGGGGTCGTCTACAGTGACTATGTTCGTAGCGCGGCAGCCAGCAGAGGGTTTATGATCCCGAATTCGGCGGTTAAGGCGGATAAAAATGGTACAGATGGCTAAAAGCACGAAGTATTTTGAACTTTTCGGAGGCTTAAACCCTGGCACCGTCAGGGTGAGCACCGAAAACTCAAAAGCCGCAGTGATTTTAGCCAGATGCGCCGTTTTCGGGCCCGCAACTGCCGAATTTAGGATTATCTCTTAGCTTGAAGGAGAGCTTACCATATGCGTGATATACGGATAACATACGCTGGACACTCAGCTGTGTTCGTTGAACTTGGCGGAATTCACACAGCAATTGATCCGTGGCTAAAGGGAAATCCGCTCTGTCCACACGCACTGCAAGAGCCCGGAAAGCTAGACCTGATCGTGCTCACCCACGGGCACTCAGATCATGCTGGGGATGCCGTTCGAGTGCAACAGCTAACCGGCGCAAAATTAGCCGCCACTTACGAGCTGGCGATGATTATGATCGGTGAAGGGGTGCCGGCTGAAAAGATTATCCCGATGAACAAGGGGGGCGCAGTAACCCTGGGTAGTTTAGCCGTTCGCCTTACTGACGCGTTTCATTCAAGCTCGTATGACGGCTCAAAAGGCACGGTATACGCTGGTGAAGCCTGCGGAGTGCTTCTCTCGACCGCGGATCGGTGTGTTTATCATGCAGGAGACACATCACTCTTTAGTGACATGAAGCTAATTGGTGAGTTATATGCGCCAACCGTGGCCCTTTTACCGATAGGTGATCGCTTTACTATGGGGCCACATGAAGCCGCCCATGCTGCACGTCTAATCCGTCCTCAAGTGGCGATACCGATTCACTACAAGACCTTCGATCTGCTAACCGGCAGCTATCTAGATTTTGCCAAAGAATGTGATGCGCACAAAGTCAAGCACGCCGAACTTCAAGTTGGTGAGAGTGTTACGATTTGAGTCTTAACCTAAATTCCGTATAGTTTGAAATGCATGCAAAAGGGACTGTAGCGATTCAGAAAGCAGTGAAGTTCAATTAAACCTAAATTCGGCAGTTAAGGAGAACGAAAATGGTGCAGGTGGCTAAAAGCACCAAGGATTTTGAACTTTTCTTAAGGCGCAACCCTGGCACCGTCAGGGTGAGCACC
>CAZZLV010000034.1:0-14470 GCA_964655155.1 uncultured Bdellovibrionales bacterium | reverse complement strand
GGGTTCAAGCCTTAAGAAAAGTTCAAAATCCTTGGTGCTTTTAGCCACCTGCACTGTTTTCATCCGCCGCAACTGCCGTTTTTAGGATAATCCCACCCCACCCGCTGTGCGCTGGGAGCTACGATACCTTCCTCCACCTTGATTTGTTCCCGGCCACATCGATAACTCTCACGCGCAGTCGTGTGCGGGCAGCTGTTGTTACCGAAACGCTGGACAAAAGCCGCTTCTTTCCAAGGGAGCCTTTTTGGTTTACACGACGACTAACTAACGGCATCGTGGAGTTGACGCGCGCTACTTCTATAAATTCAATACCAGAATTTTCATCTACTGCTCGTACTTGAATCTTTCGCCGGTTACGTAGCTGCTTAGTGCGCCCCTTGGCGCTAGAGCCAGTTCGCGGCGTTCGCGCAGATGAGATCTTTGGAGCTAGTTGGTCAAGGATGATTTCGTCGGAGTATATCTCTTGTCCAGCAGTGCCCCCTAAAAACTTGGCATACACGGTTACCGTAGGGCGCGCTTGTGCCGCTGTGCTTAAATTCCAAGATATCTCAGGCGCGACCGGTGCGCTCTGAGTGCCGCTCACAGCACTAAAATTCGCATCATTGGAGAGAAGTATATTGTCAGCTAAGTATGGCCAACGAGCAGATACCGTCACGTTTGGGTCGTTGGTTGCAACCGCGCCATCATTAATCGCCACCCCTATCGTACCAGATCGAGATGCTAGGGATACCTTCACAGATACTTGCGCTTCTGCTGAAAGTCCAGAATCGTCAGTAATCCGCGCGCGGAGCGTGTAGACTCCTGCTCTATCAAAGCTCACAAAAGATATCGGATCTTTAGAGGAGGTATCGAATAGGCCTGTTCCACGGTCGAAGTCGAATAGGACAATTCGGCCATTTTCATCACGAGAAGCAGATGCATCAAGACGTAGCGTCTCCCCAGTAGCGATCTTCGTGGCGCTGCTAGTTAAGGAGATGCGTGGCGGCTCAGTTACTATGAAGCTACCGCTAGAGGAGATTCGTTCTCTGCTGTCTTTATCTAGTGTAGACACGAACCATGTATGAGCCCCATCTTTAAGGGGATTTACAACTGTTAAAGAGCAGCTAGTAGAGTTGCAGTTATCTGCCGATAGCGCACCAAGCGCCACTCCATCAACAAATACTGAATAGGATGATACTGGCTCGGTGTTGTCATTTGCTGAGGCGCGCTGCCAGGT
Source organism: uncultured Bdellovibrionales bacterium (assembly GCA_964655155.1). Lineage (GTDB taxonomy): Bacteria > Bdellovibrionota_C > UBA2361 > UBA2361 > OMII01 > OMII01. The sequence goes on along the minus strand of CAZZLV010000034.1, from coordinate 13,254 downwards.
AAATATGGGGCGTGAGTCGGTTTGTGCTGCGCTATTTGGTGAGAGTATCGAGTAGGCATCTGGGTCGACCCGCATAGTAAAAGCTACCGTTTGCGATCCTCCAGCGTTAGTTGCAGTGATGTAATATGAGATTGGTGGGAGGATATCTCTTGGAGTGCCAGAGAGTAGACCTGTTGCTGCATCCAGTAGTAATCCTCTAGGGAGAGGCGGGCTTGGAGAATAGAAAACGGGTCCAGCGTAAGTTGAGTCGCCTAGTAGTCGAGGGGTGATCTCTGAATTCTGCGTGTAAACTAGCGAGCTGTTTATGGCGAAGTTAGGCCCTGGCAGGGTAATACCGGCAATAATCCCTGCTCCAGAGCGTCCGAGAGGGGAAGCCTCGGGGTAGCTAGCTAATAGCTGACTTCCTTTAATAAAGTTGTTGTTTCTGGCGACTAGAGTCGCTCCAGTAATCCGTGCCCCGATACTATCTACATCTGAGCTTGCAAAAGATCGTTGAGTCGGTTGGCCAAAGACAACGGCGATATAATTATCACCGCCCTGATATGCATAGTCGGCCAGGCTATTACCATCGATATCTCCAAGGGGAGTGATTTTGGCCCGGTTAATCGAAGTCGAGTTAATAGTATATCCATCTGCACCAAGTGCAGTGACATCAATTGGCGTGGAGGTGCTACGTCCATACACGATCCATGCTTGCCCTGAGTTTGCATGAGCGATCGCTATATCTCCTTTGCCATCACCATTAACGTCTCCCAGTGCTGAGACGATGGCTCCACTTGTCCCGTCTGGCACAGATGGCATGCCATATATCGGGAATCCATCTAATTCGGATATAGTCGTATCACGAAGTGTTCCAGCACCGAATACAACCCAGACGATATTACTGTTGCTAAGAACAAAATCTGGAAGACAATCGCCGTTAACGTCACCAGCATAGCCGCCACTATCGAGGCTAGCGGGAGCAGTAAGAGTTGCTCCAGCTTCGTTAAGGGCATCTAGGTTGACGGCACTTGAGGAGGATTTTCCCCGAACTAGGTAGGCTCGGTTGGTGTTGAGCGCAATCAGAAATAGCTCTCGGATGCCATCGCCGTCTAGATCTGGAACGCCCTTAAAGTATCCCCGGGAGTTAGCTCCGTAGATCTCAAATCCTGCGCTGCCTAGACTATCTATATTAATAGTCTTAGTGTCTGCTTTACCAAACACTACAAAGCTTGAGCCGATTAAGTGATTGACAACTAGGTCGGCTAGCCCATCTCCGCTGATATCGCCTACTGCGTAGGCGTGAAATGAGTCTGGTGATGTTGATGGCCACTCTATTGCAAAACCGTAAGGCCCGAGCTCAGCTAGGTCAACATCTCTCGGGTCTGATGCACCAAATATAATGTAGGTCTTGGCGGTGCAGGCGCTACCCGTACACCCAGCTGGTGCGCCGACACCGACAAAGAAGTCGGTAAGTCCGTCGCCGTTTACGTCGCCTGCCGAGCCGAAACTACTATTAATACCGATAGCCGCACCAGCAAATGGCCCTTGAATTGTCGAAGATCCCGAAGAGACTCCTGCCGTGGTCGGCAGGCACATAGCGGCTGAAGAGATCAGGGTAGAGATCAGAGTCGTAACGATATAGACCAACAGGATCCTGCCGAACATAGCGAAACTATCAGTCTTGGGGTTCTACTTTCATTTACTTCTTGATAAACCTAAATTTGGCAGTTGCGGGTCTGAAAATGGCGCATCTGACTAAAATCACTTTGTCTTGTGAATTTTCGGGGATCGCCAAGATGGTGCTAGGGTTGAAGCCCGCGAAAAGTTCAAAATACTCCGTGTTTTCGGCTATCTGCAACATTTTGATCCGCCTTCTCTGCCGATTTAGGATCAATAGATGATCACTGATACTACTATCCAATAATAAGTTGAATCAGTGTTGCAACCAAATATTATCCTAAATTCGGCCGTTGCGGGGCTGAAAATGGCGCATCTTACTGAAGTCACTTTGTCTTTTGAATTTTCGGTGACTTCGGCGTGATCTCAGTCGAACGCTCGCCCTGACGGTGCCAGGGTTCAAGCCTTAAGAACAGTTCAAAGAGTAGTTACAATCCTCCTTAACCGCCGTTTTAAGGATGCTTGTTCTGTATACTTTTGGAGGATGTTACGACCGTTACCGAACGTAGATAGCTGTTGCTCTGCTCAATCTACCTAATGTTTGGACGCCAGTATGCTTGTGTTTGAATTGAACTCTGTATCTTATAGTATAGATTCCTGGAGCTAGGTCTCTCTGTGTGATTCGATTGCGACGTGCGGTAATCTGGTAGCGCTTAATACGCTTATTAAAGGCCTCGATGTTCTCTAAAGCTTTAGCCGAGAGCTTAGACGTAATCGCTGATCTAAATGTGATGAAGAAAATGTATTTCACAACGTTAAAGCGCCGTGAGAAAAACTGCGGCGCAGTTATGGTCAGAGTTCTATTATTAACTATAGCCTTTGGAGCTGGCGGCGTTCGGCTGGGCTTTAATAGTATCGGATCATCTCCCTGGTCATAGCCTTGATTGGGAGTTGCGGTTGGAGTTTTAGTAGGCGTAGCACTTGGCGCTGGCGTTGGTGTATGAGTGGGCGCAGTACATGGGACTGCAGCAGGAAGCTCATCGCCTTCCCTGTATATATCCACGCGCCCCTGATCGCTCTGCCAGCCCGGAGCGCCAACAACTAAAAGATTGGTTGAGCCATCAGCGCAATTTGGGCCACCTGCATTGGCCTGTCCCTGTCCCTGACTTTGATCAAAGGCACAGTTGTTAATTTGCTTCTCTTCGGTACAGATGTTGTCTTTAGCCCCGAAAAGCCCAAGTGAGCCGCCTGTTTCAATTTCACTTCTATATGAAGCAAATGTAACGCCGCCTCCAGACACTCCAGCCAAACTATCAAGTACACTTCCCATGTGCACAAGTGACTGCGCGGCGGTATTTGGCAGATCTGACATCGGTATATCTTGTGAGCAGACATCGCTAAAGGAAAGGCCTGATTGAGTCTTCACATAAACCGTTCCATTAGCAGCAGAGAATGGGGCATTAAATGCGATGCTATCGGTTAGGCCACCTAATGATCTAGCTACCATCGATACTCCCATTTGCTCAAGAGATGCCCCACTATAACGGATATCGAGAGGCATTGATTCTCTCTTAGAATACACTCTTCCAGCGTTCGATGAAAATTGCGGTGCGCCTATGAGTAGCACAGAATCAGAGTCGAAAATCTCTGCAACGCTCTGACCGAATCGCGAGCTAGTAGGCCCACTTTGAGAAAATCCAGCTTCAAATGAGAATGAGCAAATGCCTGCTGCATAACTAGCATAGTATGCAGTGACAGCAGAGTTCGCGCTGTTGCTGATTATTACGTGCACAGCGTTAGGTAAGGCACTAAAAGATGTGCCCATGACGAAATCGCCTGTGCCTGGTATATCGCTGATGGAGCAGCCTAAAGAGAATGGACTGAGCGGGTTTTGCGTGCTCAAGAAAATATATGCATGTCCATTCGCTCCGCCATTGCCAGGCTCGCCGACTAAGAGCTCCTGAATTGAATCTCCATTAATGTCTTTTACAAAAGCAACGGACTGGCCGAACCGCTCTGAGCTAATACCGTTCAGTGTTTGAACGGAGGTTCCGTCGGGGTCTATAATTTCTACCTTGCCTAAACCGCCATTCGCCAGAGGTGAGCTGACCGCTATATAAGAATGATTCAAACCTGGGACGGCTGAGCTACACGCCAGAGCTAAGCCGAATTTGCCAGATTCATTGCCAAAGACAGTAGCTGCTGGCTGAATCCAAGTCTCAGGGGCAGCGTATGTTTTGGCGCTCGCAAGCAGGGTTATCAATAATGCCAGGAAAGTAACGAATCTTCGTAGTGGCATAAACCAGCGCAGGCAGCGATGAATCACTGATAGTAAACAAGCCCATCGGTAGAGAAACAGACGTCCTAATGCCATTTGAGACTGATTGTGTGATTACCTTACTCGAATATCTCGTCGGCGATATGAGCGAAAAACATAAGCTGAATTTAGCCGAGAGGATGAGTAGTGAAATTTCCTAGGGCCTAGGCAAGCCGATAAGTCATATTTTTGACTCTGCCAGCGGATATTTGTTGCCAATTGATATATAAATCGGCAATAAACACCACTCTCAAATTCGGCACTTAAGTTGCATTAAAATGGCGCAGATGACTAAAAGCATGGGGTATTTTGAACTTTTTGGAAGTACAAAACTAGCGCCGCCAGGGTGAGCAGCGAAAACTCAAAAGATAAAGTTATTTTAGTCATATGCGCCCGTTTTAGACCCACAACTGCCGAATTCAGGTTTACACATCCCAGTTATGGGTGTCGAATAAAGTTTTATGAAGCGCGTCTCGTTCCTTTCAGTAGTGTGTCTTGCGGCGATGGCTATTGCAGCTATATCTGTAGCTGTCTTTACTGCTAAGCGCTGGTATGTAGCGGCATTTCCTGACCTTCCTCCAGGTGTATACGGAGGTACCCTAAAATTTGAGCGATCCAAAATTGATGTTCCCTGGGTCGTCTTTCGTCGTCCCGGTGAGCAGAGTCTAGCGGTAGCTGTTGGGTTGGTAACGATTTCAGCGCAGCGAGTAGCACCACTAGACCCGGTCAGTGGAGCCCAGCAGCCACTTTTTATCGGTGGCGCAGATCTCCGTTTGCGGCTTACCGGGTACATGGCAGCTGAGAACCGATATGAGGGGGAGTTCCTTAATCCAATTTCGCAGGAACGCGGTAGGTGGGTTCTGCTCAAGAGAGATAACCTGGGGATGGCGCCCGAGAAGGAGGCGGATCTCACCAGGTGGTACTCGTTGTGGCAGGAGCTTGAGCATCTCGAAGGAGAGATACAGATCTCTCAAAGAAAGGTTGATGAGCTCGCTGGATCGATCGAGAATCTGCACCGGGTGGTATCAGAAGGTGATGTGCTGCGCAAGACGGCCGATGTTCGGCTTGGCAGAGCCGATTCAGAGATGGAGGCTGCACTCGATGAACAGCGCCTAAGGCAGGAGCAACTTGATCGTAAATTGCGTGATTTTGGCCTAACACAACGTGTATCACAGGAGGGAAGGTTGGTGTTTCTCAGTCGTGAGACGATACAGCGCGAGTCTCGGTGGATTGAGCTGACACTTAATCTACTTGCGCCAGAGACATCAATCGGTTTCGACCGAGACTTAGAGCGAGCAGAGCGAGTAAAGAAGCTCAGAGAAGCTATTTCTAAAGAGCGGGAGGTGCGGGCCGCTCGAAGTGTTGCTGATACTTCTAGTGCGCCAGGCCGCGAGTCCCAATCAGAGGAGGAGTTCTATGAGCATCTACGATAGGTTGCTCCTCGGAGTGTTAGTATTTACGCTTTCCTTAGTTTCGGCAGTGGCTCAGCAGAATAAAGGCCTAGTCAGAGAGGTGACCATTGTAGAGCGGATTCCGTTTGGCGGCGAGGTCGAAAGAGTTCTTATGGTGGCGATGGCAGATACCGCTGTGCCCGAGATCTTTGATGCCACGTGGATAGCCCCACACGAGGGGCAGGATTTTGCCTGTATTGGGCGCGTTACGCTACCCGAAGTGGCTGATAAGTTGCAGATAGTCTCGATTATTATTGGAACTCGTGGGGAGGTGCGCTCTAAATACCGTGAGTTTGCAGCGGCAGAGATCTCACCGACTATGCATTTGTCCCTATCAGATCTTCGTGCTCGGTTTGCAGAGCGTCGTGGGGTGTTTCGTAAACTACGCAGTGAAACCCAGTCACTAGATGAAAGGCTCGTAGCGCTTCAGCGTGACGCCGATAATATCGCCATGGTATCTCGGATTGTCAGCGCTGAAGAGCATCTCTCAGATGTACAAGCTAGGTTAGCCAGGCTCAGCACCGCGCAGCAGAGTATTGACCGCCGAGCGGCGCAGATAAAGACTAGACCGCAGCCGCTTAATGCGCATAAGCGTGAAGCCGAGTTAGTTGCTCAGCTGGTTGAGCTTTCAAGAGCGCTATCCGCGGCTGAGACGCAGGCACTCACAAGGCTTACGGGAGCTAAAGGCGCGTTGCAGGAGAAGCTGGCACTAATTGAAGAGACCCGCAATCAGCATATTGCCATTCTTGAAGAGGATTTGGCGCGACTGCAGAATGGGAGATGAGAGCATGTGGACTGCGTTCAATCCCTTTTCCTTCTCGGCAATTTCGACTAGGCTCAAACAGGTATGTCAAAAAGTGAGCCAATTCAGACTCTTGAGCAGCTAGCTGAGGCATTGATTGAGCGTCGTATGCGAGCTCCTGCTATCTTTGTGCTCGAGTTGTGTAAGCCACTCGTCGGTTGTGCACGCGAGCTCTATGATGCTACCGAGGGGCTCCTGTGTGTGCTTTTTGGACACAGTTTGATGCCGGCGATACGCGAAGTGCTTTCATCAAGCGAGCGAGTTGAGGAGCTTATCGTTCTGCTTGAGCGAGATAGAGTAATTGCTTCGAATCATAGACAGGAGCAGGCATGAATGGCTTAGAGCATGCCACCCCAGCGATAATTATTCTGCTGCTCTGTGCCCTATGGCTGTTATACCGCGAGTTCACTCGTATTCAAGGCGGCTGGCATCATACGATTCGTCGTATACCGGGGGTTGATGCGATTGAGGGTGCTGTGGGGCGCTGTGCCGAGCAGGGTCGTGCCGTATCATTTACAACTGCTTTAACCGATGTCGGGCCTGTACTCTATGCTTGTCTTGGAGTTCTTCAATCGGTTGCTAAAAAGATCGCACAGTATAAGTTAAAGTTGCTTGTACCGCAGTATTCGCCCGAAGCGATGGCGGTCGTTGAGGATAGTGTGCGAGATGCGTACAGTGAAGTCGGTAAATCAGCGCTCTTCGATCCAGAGAGTATAATGTTTCTCTCAGGTGAGCAGTTTGCGTTTGCGTCGGGATATATGGGTCTTATGCACCGCGAAAGGCCGGGTGCTGCATTTCTATTCGGCTCGTTTGCTGCAGAATCGCTGGTATTAAGCGAAGCAGGTCAGCAGGTTGGAGCGCGACAGGTGGCAGCGAGTGTAAGCCCCGAGCAGGTAGCGTTCTTTATCTGTACCTGCGACTACACCTTAATCGGTGAAGAGCTCTTTGGTGCTTCTGCCTATCTCAGCCGGGATTCCGTGCAAGTAGCCACAGTTGCAGCACAGGATCGCTTTAAACTCCTGCTCGTGCTGCTGATCACTCTGGGAGTCGTGTGCGCTACAGTTGTTTCAATTGTGCCATCGCTTGAATGGCTGCGACCACTTGATATCCTGTCAGCCGGTTGGGAGGCGCTCATCCCGTGACCCTTAGCTCAGAAACTCCTAGCGCAGGAAATGGTTTCTCTGATCGGAAAACGCAGCGTGATCGGCGAACTGATGTGCTGCGGGTAGTAACGTTCCTGGGAGGCCTTTACTTCTTTCTTTACTTTATTGCTCCCGACTCACTGATCGAGCAAACCGGCATCAAAGGTGCCCATGAGGCTATCTCTAACGGTTTTATAGCAGTTGGCTCTATGGCTATTGGGCTAGGAGTTATTAATATCCTCTCATCACATGGCTTGCGCATTATATTTGCAAAAAAAAGTTGGCAGTATAGTGTCGCTTTGGTGCTTGGCATGTTGGTAATGATAGGGGTCGCAATCGCCCACTGGATTGCAACAAACAGCTTAGCTAGTGATATCAGGCGAGTCCAGGTGATCGGAGACTTTGCAACTCGGATAATAGAGGATGCGCAAAGTGATCCAGGAAAGCAGAAAAGTTTTGCGCTTAATGGAGTCATACCGTCATTACAGGTCAGAGTTGCAGCCCTTAATCAGTATGGGCTTACAACCACAGCAGGGCTCAACATAAATCATAATTACCCTGATCAAGATTCAGCTCTTCTGCCGCTTAAAAGCGAGTGTATTGAAGGTTCTCGAGTGCTTATGGATCTGCTAAGTAAGCTCAATGAGCGCTCATGGGATAACCTCGATCAAGAGGGTCAAGCGCTTTTGACTTCGGTATCGCAGCAAGCAGCACGTGTGGCTTCAGCATACGCGATAGTACGACGCAAGGAGAGCACGCACTGGCTCAGCTCAAGACTCTATGAATTTCTCTATAACGGACTCTTTAATCATCTCGGTGCTAGTATGTTTGCGCTGCTCGGAGTCTACATTGCGGCTGCGGCATATCGGGCCTTTCGTATCCAGAGCATCGAATCTGCATTAATGATGGCGGCGGCATTAGTAGTGATGCTGGGACAGATCTCTTTTGGCAAGATGCTCTATAGCGAGTTGCCAGCTATTCGTCAGTGGCTGCTTGAAGTGCCGAACAGTGCGGCATTTCGGGCGATCCGGCTGGGAGCAGGAGTTGCTGGATTGATGCTGGCAATACGGATGTGGTTGTCGATTGAGTCACGCAGGCGTGGAGGTAACAACTAGGTGGTTCCACGTAGACTGATATATTTTTTGATGATTCTAGCAGTTGGCGCACCGGTGCTGTTTGGAATCTCTCAGTCGCCATCGCGTATGGTGTCTGCAGAGCGCATGTATTCGATCATCGATAGCGTCTCGTTTGCTCCCGGCGAAGTCGCTATGGTGTGGCTCGATTTCGGGCCAAATACGATAGCCGAGAACGAGCCGCAGGCAGCCGTTATTATAGAGCACCTTTTCCGACGACGTATTCCAGTTGTGTTGCTCTCACAGTATCAGCAGTCAGAGGGATTCTTACGGAGAATTCCGCAAGAGATCTCAGAGCGACTCGAAAGCGAGTATCCGGGTGAGCAGTGGCGCTATGGAGAATCCTGGATTAATGCCGGCTATAAGCCGGGAGCTGCAATCTTCATCCAGGCGCTGGTAAATGCCCCCGATATTCCGAAGTTTCTTGGGCGGGATGTATCAGGGATGCCGATCACGCACTATCCCAAATTTGCATCGATAGGTGGCGTAGAGCGCGTCAAGCTGGTTGCTGAGGTCACAGGACTCGTTGGGGTGTTTGATACTCTGGTGCAGTTCTTTCAGAAGAAGGGGTATCGACCAACGTTAGTCCACGGGTGCACCTCAATTACTATTCCAGAGGCGTATATATTCCTCGATTCAGGTCAATTAAACGGCTTGCTTGAAGGGATAGCCGGAGCAGCTTGGTATTCCGAGGTGCTGCGCCATAATTTTCCATCATCAGATAACTCTAAGTTGCTTGTTACTAATACTGCATTGAGTGCAGCGCATATTATGATTATTGCGCTTATAATTTCTGGTAACTTGGCGCAGTGGTTTAGACCATTAATGCAATCCATAGCACTGAAAAGGGGTGGGCGTTGTAGAGAAGCAACGCAAAACGGGGAGCGATCGCCATGAGTAGTGCTGAGATGTGGTCGCAGCTATCGATCCTTGTAGGTGGTGTGGCAACACTTGCTATTTTTAGTTTTCTTGTCAAGGAGAATGGATTCTATCGCTTCTTTGAGCACATATTCATCGGTATCGCAGCTGGGGTTGCTCCGGTGCTAGTGCTCCGTGATTTCCTCTGGCCACAGATTATCGATCCAATGCTTGGAAAAACGATAACCAGATATCCCGATGGAACATTTTCAGAGGCATATCAGCCACTCTATCTCCTGTATCTTCTGCCGATGGCTTTTGGCATGCTCTACTATACTTTGTATTCTAAGCGCCACGCCTGGTTGGCTAAGCTTGTTATCGGCTTTACCCTTGGCGCAAGTGGTGCACTGGCGATCCGCGGATTCTTCTCAGAAGTCATTCCACAGATCGTTAGTAGTTGCAAGCCGCTGTTGGTTTTTGCGACAACTGGGGGCGTTAAAGTTTGGGATAGTATTAACAACACCCTCTTTGTGGTGATTTTGCTCCTAGTTTTAAACTACTTCTTTTTTACCTTTGGCAAGGAGAGCTCTCTGCAGAGCCGAACAGCGAGCTGGGGACGTCCGCTGCTGATGGTCTGTTTTGGAGCCTTCTTTGGCTCAACGGTTATGGCGCGGTTGGCTCTTCTTGTTGAGCGAGTGCAGTTTATTGTTCGTGACTGGGTAGTTGCGGTGGCGAGTGTGGCGGGGATCGGTTGATGCGAACGGAGCCTGATAGACTGCACACTGTTCTTGTGACCGATTGCGGCTCGACGACGACTAAAGCGTTGCTGTTTGAGCGTCGCCCTGAGGGGTGGCGTCAGACCTTTCGTGGTGAGGCACCAACAACGGTTGAGGAACCCGTTGCTGACGTAACAGTTGGTGCCAGCAACTCTTTTCGTGAAGTTCAAGAGCTAAGTGGTCGTGAAATTATCGCTCCTGACGGTTCTTTTATCGTTACGACAAACGATCCAGCGCGAGGAATAGACCTCTATCTCTCAACTAGCTCAGCTGGCGGCGGTTTGCAAATGCTTGTCGCGGGTGTCGTGCGGACGCTCTCAACGGAGTCAGCTGAGCGGGCAGCTCTGGGTGCCGGAGCGATCGTGATGGAGGCTGTTTCAGCCGATGACGGGCGTGAAGATCATGAACGCATCGAGCGTATTCGTCATATTAAGCCCGATATTGTTTTACTTACTGGGGGTATCGATGGCGGCTCAACCTCTCATGTGGTCGAAATGGCTGAAATCCTCGTGGCAGCAGCGCCACGACCACGGTTTGGAGATACGCTGACGTTACCGGTAATCTATGCTGGTAATAGGGAGGCTGCCGAGCATGTTTGTACAATCCTAGCAAAGCTCGCCAAAGTCATAGTTGTTGATAACGTTCGTCCAACGCTTGATACTGAGAATATCGCTCCGGCACGGGAAGCGATCCATGAGTTCTTTCTCTCTCATGTTATGAGCCATTCACCTGGCTACGCAAAACTCCTCTCATGGACTCCAATAGCTGTTATGCCGACTCCAGCGGCCGTTGGAGATATGGTTAACACCTTTGCAAATCAAACCAAACAGAGTGTGTTGTGCGTAGATATAGGCGGAGCAACGACCGATGTCTTTTCAGTGTTTTCCGATCGGGAAGGCCTGCCCATATCAAACCGCACAGTAAGCGCTAATCTGGGGATGAGTTATTCAATAGCAAACGTACTAGTTGAGGCTGGTGCTGCCGGTATTAAGCGCTGGCTGCCATTTGATATAGCGGAGAGTGAGCTACGCGATCGGCTGCGTAATAAGATGATCCGCCCTACCTCGATTCCGCAAACGGTTGAGGATCTCTGGTTGGAGCAAGCGGTGTGTCGCGAAGCGTTGAGGTTATCACTCAAGCATCACCGATCGCTAGCGATCGGAGCAACTGGAGCTAACGGTGAGCGCGGTATCGCTGATGTGTTCAGTCAAAAGGCTGATCGATATGAACTAGTTGATATGCTCAAGCTCGATATCATCATCGGCTCTGGGGGGGTACTCAGTCACGCGCCATCTAGAATCCAGGCCGCATTGATGATGACTGAGGGATTTGGTCTTGAAGGTGTAACGCAGTTAGCGGTTGATTCAATTTTTATGCTGCCCCACTTGGGAGTCTTTGCATCAGTGCATCCTGCTGCGGCTCAGGAGATATTTGAGCGTGATTGCATAGTGTATGTTGGGGTTGCGGTGGTGCCACGATATCAACCCTCTGTTGCACTAGGAACAGTCCTCGCTGAGATTATGATCGATGGAGTAGTGCTAGGCCAGATAGTGGCCGGAGCGGTAGCTCGAATACCGGTAACAGCGCTTGAGTCGGGAGTTATTACTGTAGTGCCGAGGCATCGGAGCGTTGAAGTTGGGGCTGGGCCAGGTAAGCGGCTTGAGCGCCATGTGCGATTCGGCGAGTGTGGGATCATACTCGATGGTCGAAATCGACCGCTTCGTCCTGATAGCTTTACAACAGATGCACAACGCGAGGTCTATAGAGCAGTTGGACTTATAGCGGATAATTCGTGAAAACAAAGCTACTTACCCCAGGATTACGTATTTCAGGATGCGCAACGGTGCGTAAAAGGAGAGAGCTGCCGCTCCGCGGATCGGTTTGTGTCAAGGTAGGTGAGCGTGTGCAGAGTGATCAGATAATCGCAGAGGCAGAGCGCGAGGGCGAACTGCGTGTTGTGCGGGTTGCTGAGATACTTGGTATCCCTCCCCAGGAAGTCAGTAAGCGCCTAGTGGTGCAGCCAGGCGATGTGGTAGAGCAGGGGGCGGTAATCGCAAAGCTGCGTGGTCTGTGGGGGCTCTTTGTTACAGCAGTGGAGGCTCCAATTGCAGGGCAAATAGAATTTATCTCTGAGGCAACTGGGCACGTGGCTATCCGCGCACCTTCGAGTACGATCGCGGTGCGTGCATATATCGATGGTATCGTCGAGCAGGTCGAGCCCGGACGCGGCGTGGTAGTTATCGCTCAAGCAACTTTGGTTCAAGGTATATTTGGAGTTGGTGGGGAGCGTAGTGGGTTGATCAATATGCTTGCAGTCCGGCCCGATCAGCGTGTGACCGAGGAAGATATTCCAAATAGCTGTGATGGGGTCGTTTTGGTAGGTGGGCAATCGCCATCTATCGGAGCGCTTAAGCTCGCTGCCTCTCGTGGTGCCGTTGGGCTCGTTACTGCATCGATTGATGACAAGACGCTAGCTCAATACGTGGGGTACGATATCGGGATTGCTCTAACTGGAGATGAGCGTGTGCCGATGACCTTAATTATCACTGAGGGGTTTGGTTCGCTCGCTATGAACGAGCGGATATTATCTATGCTCAGCTGTGCCGAAGGGGAGCGCGCCTCGATAAACGGGGCAACGCAGGTGCGCGCTGGTGCGCAGCGCCCAGAGATTATCACCAAGATTACTGACGCGGGCGCTCAAGGCATCAACGCTTTGCAGCACGCTAAAGAGAACTCGCAGCTATACAATCTAGATAAAAACGGCAGCGCGGCTGATGAGCAGGAGGTCGGGTTACAGGTCGGGAGTCGTGTGCGTGTAATCCGAGTGCCGTACTTCGGTCTTCAGGGGTACATTACTGCGCTGCCTAAGGAGCTTGTTAAAATAGAAACTGGGGCATTGGCGCGAGTTGCCAGAGTCATTATTGAGCCAGCGCAGCTTGAGGTAGTTGTTCCCAGGGCGAATCTTGAGCTGAGTTAACTATAGTGATCTGCAAAAGTCCGTGCCAGTAAAACTGGCAAGGCTTTTGCCGTAAATCACTATAGGTTGTTGTTTTGATTCGCGTCCGCGAATCGATAGCGTTTTTCAACCTAAAAAGAGCAGTTAAGGTGAACCAAAATGGTACAGGTGGTTAAAAGAACGATGGATTTTGAACTTTTCGGAGGCGCAACCCTGGCAC
>CAZZLV010000033.1:0-14703 GCA_964655155.1 uncultured Bdellovibrionales bacterium | reverse complement strand
CACCGTCAGGGTGAGCACCGAAAATTCAAAAGCCGCAGTGATTTTAGCCAGATGATTTTAGCCAGATGCGCCGTTTTCGGGGTCGCAACTGCCGAATTTAGGTTTATGTAGGAAATCTCTTTAGTGAACACGTTAGGTTTGTTTGAATTAGTTTACTGGTTAGCGGTAGTGCAGGTGCTCGCATTTGCAGTGCTGCCGTACGTGGCTTGGATCTGCCCACAGGCGCCTGATCGAGGATATGGTATATCGAAGGTTCTTGGGGTGTTTTGCTTTGCTTCCCTGACCTGGCTCTGTTCGTTGGCAGGGCTTGTGCGTGATAACAATCTCCTCATATACGCCATTTTCGCGGCGTTTGTGCTGGTTGGTTTTCGCGGCTATCGCTCGGGCTGGTTGCCGATTTCAGCGCTGGGTGAGCTGTTGAAGAATCATGGGCGTTCAGTTGAGGCGATCTTTCTCGGTTTAACCCTATTTTTTGGGCTTATTCGGTTTTGCAATCCAGAGATCTTCTGGGGTGAGAAGCCGATGGATTCGACCTTTCTTAATTTTTTTGTGCGCAATCAATCGTTACCTCCGCAGGATCCCTGGGCTAGTGGGAGTCCCATGAGCTATTACTACCTCGGAGTGTACGTGATAGCGGCGCTACTAAAGCTAACCGGGATAGCTCCATCGATCGGTTATAATTTGGCGATCGCCACCCTGGCAGGGTTAATCGGTAGCGCGCTCTTTACACTGTGTGTCACCCTAACCAAGAGCCGCAGGTTCTCAACTTGGGCGGTGTGGGTGCTGCTTCTAGCGAGTAATCCTGAGGTGCTGCGGCTATCGATTGTGAATATATTTACGGGTAAGCCTTTTAATTTTGATACAACGTTTTGGCCATCCACTCGAGTTTTTACCTCGCCCTCATTTCTAGAGTACACATCGTGGTCGCTGCTCTTTGCTGATCTGCATGCCCACGTTATCGCGATTCCCTTTACCGTAACTGCCTTAGCATTGGCGACTGTGTTGTTTCTAGATGGTGGTTCGCGCTACTCAGGCCGTGGGGTAGTGCTTAGGCTTTTGCTAGGAGCGCTAGTGGGATCGCTTTTTGGGCTTAATACCTGGGATTTTATCACATTTGGCGGAGTTGTTGGGTTGTTGATTGTCTTTGCGCAGATTCCGCTCTTCTGGCGTGCGCCGACTCACCCAGATGGCTCTCCGGTTCTGGGTGAAGTTGTTCTTGTAACCTGTTTTTCACGTGGTGTCGCCCTTGTATGGGACCTACTGCTGTTTGGAAGTAGCGCAGTGATCGCTGTGTGGTTGTACCAGAAGGGGGTTATTTTTAGGCCAGCTGGGGGCTGGGGCTGGGTGCAGTCGCAGGAATTCAACTCAGCACTGAAGCTCTTTCGGGTTATCGGCTACTACCTAGTGGGGATGTTATTTGCAGTCGGGGTAATCGGCTGGGTACGGTTCTGTGGAGAGTGTTCAGCGAGAAATTTACCTGTCCCGTCTACAATCATGGCGGCGCTTATCTTTGGTCTGGCACTTGTGCCGCCGGTACTTAGTCAGGCACGTGGTTTTCAGCTGCAACCGTGGGGAACGTTCGTCTACTGTGGTGTGCTGGCAGCTTGGGCCTACATGTTTGTTTGGAGTCAGAATAGAAGTGCTGAGCTAAAAGTACTAGGCGTATTTCTGATCAGTAGCGCATTTCTGATCGTGGTACTTGAGATCTTTTTCTTGCTCGATCGAATGAATACCCTCTTTAAGGGGTATATGGCTGTGTGGATGATATCAGGGGTTGCAACGATGGTCGGGGCGTTCTTTGCCTATCACGGCCTTAAGGTGTGTGGAGCAAGGCGCATGCAGCGAGTGGCGCGAGTTTGTGCCTATATTTTTTTAGCGCTGCTTGTTCTGGGAACTTCAGTGAATGTGTTTGCCATTCTGCGCTTACAGCGGGTTCCTAAACGTAGCTATACACTCGATGGGACCGCCTACCTGCGCGACCTAAATCCGGATGATGCCGCAGCGGTTGATTGGCTCAATAAAAACGTAAAAGGTACTCCCGTAATGCTGGAGGCTCAAGGCGATGGTTATCGTGAATTTACTCGCATCTGCATGCACACCGGAATTCCGGTTGTCTTCGGCTGGGAGCATCATGCTCGTCAACGCGGACTCTCGCACGAAGCCGCGCTCGATCGACGCAAAGCTATTCAAGCGATCTATACGCATGAGGATATTGAGCTATCCAAGCAGCTTCTGCTTAACTATAAGGTCGATTTCATAGTTATTGGTGCCATAGAGCGTAACACCTACAGGAGACTTGATCCGGCTAAATTCGATGGGCACCCGGAGCTTTTTACCAAAGTTTTCGAGGCTGGCCGCACTAGTATCTATGTAACTTATTTTTCTAAGTACAATCCAACGTATGCAAGTGGGGTAATGCGATGATTCTTCTGGCGCTTATTGCAGTTGTTGCCGTTGTTGGTACCTTTATAGCCCTTCCGTTGTTTGAGTTCGTGGCGGGTGCACTGCTACTGACCCCACTGCTAAAGTTTCTCTTGGCGACACTAATTGGTTTGGCAGGTCGCCAGATCGTTGGTGGAGGCGCAGAGCAACTGTTTTATATCTTCTGCTTCGCAGTTGTGAGTAGCGGTGCGTACTATTTTTACGGCCCTAGAAAGGAGCGACTCACTAGATCTGACTGGTCGCCGTTGATCGCTTTTGCCGCAGTTTACTCGCTAGCGTACCTTCTCTGTATGCAGTGGGTTGACTTTTATGATCTCGGAGAGCGGTTGCGTGATTATGCGCTCTTGGCATCAGCGATCGATTCACCAGTGGTTCCACGTGAGCCTTGGATGGAGGGCACGACGCTTAACTACTACGTGTTTTGGTACCGTTTTGGTGCGATGCTTAGCTCTGTTTTGGCGATCCCAGCCTGGGATACCTACCATACTATCGTCTCTTTTTCGGCGGCCTTCTATGCGGCAGTAGTATTTCAGATCGTGCGAGTTATATTCGGTTGTCGAGCTTGGTTATCTTGGCTCGCTGCTCTGCTGATACCGTTTGGTCCAAATATAGCCGGCATGCTGATATTAACACGGAGCAAAGACGGTGGTTTTGAGCGTGACAACGGCTGGTGGGGGCCATCGCGAGTTATCCAGGGGGCGATCGATGAGTTTCCTGCCTGGTCGTTTGCGCTTGGCGATGCCCATCCGCACTACCTTAATCTTGCAACGTTTCCGCTTTTGGTTCTGGTACTCTATCGCATCGTTACCAGTAATGCGCCGGCCTTAAGACGCGCCGTTCAAGCGCTTCTGCTGGTCGTAGCCGGCGCGCTATTTCTTATGGGCAGCAACGCCTGGGAGGTGCCGATGTGGGCTGGCATGGTGGGTATTACCGGGCTGACAGCGCTAGTGGTATTTAAAGTGCCGCTGCAACTACCGGCGTTGAGTGTCGCAGGTCATGCAAAAGTAGAGGCTCAAGAAGGGGTAGAGTCCGGGGTAGCTCTAGAAACTGGAGTAGGGGCGGAGCAGGGACTTAGCTTCGATCTCTTTAAGCAGCTGACCTCAGTGGTGGTCTTGCTAGCAGCGGCTATTATTGTTGTGCTCAAGCGTGAAACCTTAAGCCTATCGATCAGTGCCTTTGTGTTAATCGCAGCGGCTTTTTTTGCAGCGCTCTTTTTCCCTAAGAAGATAGTGCTTCCCAAGAGGCTTCCGGCGTGGCGTTTTGCTGGCAAAAGAGATCTCGCGTGGGGAGTCTTCTGGTTGCTGCTCTTTGTCGTACTTAAACTCTCAAGTGGTCATATTAAGCCAGAGGGTGGTAAACTTGAGTTTGTCCGTTCACCGATCCCAGTAACAACAACCCTGGAGCTCTTCGTTCATTGGGGGTGGCAGCTAGCACTTGTCGCTGTGGGCTCGCTACTGTTGTGCCGTATGAGTCTACGCACGGTATTTATGTGGCTCTTTTTGGCGTGTACCCTAGTGTACGATAAGGGAGCGCTGTTTATTTACGCGCTAATAGGGATTCAGCTCGTTAGAATAGTTAGGCCACGCCAAGAGCCTGGAACGTGGCAGGAGGTCTTTGCTGAAGCGCTTATTATCGCCAGCTTGGGTTTAATCTTACTGCCAGAGATAGTTTTCTTAAACGATGCTTATGGTCCTGAGATCGAGCGGATGAACACTATCTTTAAGGTCTACACCACTGCGTGGGCGCTGATCGGAATCGCAGCAGTTGCTATCGTTCAACAGTTGGCCTCGATGCGTAGTGCGCAGCTTAATTCTTATGCGCCGGGGCTACCGGTGATGCTGGTTGTTTTTGTTGCTGGCGCGCTTGGCATCGGAACGTGGCGCTTTTATGGTCACCTTCTGCCGATGCGCATGATGCAACCAGCACCGGAGTGGGGCACAGAAGGGCTAGGGCTTGCTGACCGCAAGTATCCCGGAGCTGGTGCCATTATACGTGCGCTCAGAGCACAGCCGCACGGAAGGGTGCTTGAAGCGCAGGGGCGACCCTATAGCTTTACCTGTTTTGTATCAACACTTTCGGGACATCCAGCATATCTGGGCTGGGCAAACCACGTTAACTTGCTCACCCGCCTTGGTGGTGAGATCGGTAGACGAGAGGGGATTACAAAACAGATCTACACCGAAACTGATTGCGCTGCTCGAAAAAACCTCGCTCAAACTGAGCAGATCAAGTACATCGTTGTGGGCAGCCTAGAGCGCGAAAAGCATCCAGAGGTGCAGAACCTGGATTTCTCGTGTCTCAAGCCACTAGCGCAGCGCGGAAATTACTCTCTGTATCTGGTTGAGTAATCGACTGGCTAGCCCGAATATTGCACTTTCGTGCAATACTCGGGTTAGGCTGCAAGCTACTTATCACTCACTGCCTAAAGCGCTCCATATCCTTGGCTGTAAGCATCGTCGCATACGAGAAGCCCGATGTGTTCCACGGATAGTGGTTGATCGAATACCTTAGAAATTTTTTTAAACTAATCTGCGCGAAATCCGGTACCCACCAGCCACGAAGATTAACCCGACGCTGGATATACCCCTCTGGGATCTCTGAGGGATCGTGCTTCTCTTTCCATGAGAGGAAGATGTAGGCAAACTCCTTCATCTCCTCTTTGTCCTTTAGGGAGAATTTATATTCCTGCGGAATGACGCGGAAGTACCAGGTAAGTGGCCACGTCGATTCACCGGTAGCATAGACCTTGGGCCTAAAACCGTTTCGCTCATAGATCACCCGATCGATAATATCTTTGGCGAATTCTGCTAGCTCATAAGTGGTGTGCACCTGGCTCAGATATTCAGTTTCTTTGCCAGCATATAGATAGTTGGTTTGCACAGCAGCTCGTATCAAGAAGATAGCGGTGATAATCGTAGCCCAGCGACCAAGGTGCATCGTTCCTAGGAAAGTTTGACTCGTAGCTCTGCCAACCGCATCTATCCGCGCAATTAACGCTGATCCGATAAGTAGGGCTCCGAATACGACAAACGCCAGATTTTCTCCGGAGAAGCGCTGAGCAGCATCATCCCACTGTTCGACGATAAAGATCATTCCTAGTATAGCTGACGCAGCGCCTGCCCAGATAAATGCCTGGGGAACTGGGCAGTTTTTGTAGTTAAAGGGATACTTCTTAAAGTAGTCCTGATAAAAGAGCCCTAAGTACGGTAATGAATAGATTAGAGGGTACATCGACAACCAAGGAACTTTCTCTCCTAGATAGCTATAGACAAAGAACGTCGCAGCAAAGAAGTATCCTGCGGTGGCCAATACTCGCTCGCCTCGTAGTAGGTGCTGAATGGTGACCAGCGGTGCATGGCACAGCAACACAAAGAGACCGATAATATCGAGGTGGTTTTTAAGCTTAAATGGCTTCCAGAGTACATTTTGCTCGATCGTTTTTGGATCGGTTGCCACACACGCAAGGATAATTCCCATTATCACTAGTCCGGCAAAAAACTGAATCTGTGGCAGTGCTCGGCGATAGAAAAGCGCCAGATGTGTTAAAAATGCGGCGAAGATCGGCAGCTCGTACCATGCTGTAACGTAGATATGAAAATTAAATGGGCCCTTGATGCGCTCCATCTTATGGTGCGCTGCCCAGTATTCGATAGCCTTGCCCCCAAGGCCATCAATTATTCCCTTGGGATAACGAAATCCTGCGCCGTAGAACCACGAATAGACTACACCACAGGCGATTAGGCTGACGCAGAAGAGCGGGAAATTTACCTTTATAAATCGGCCAACTCGGTGCAGGTAAGTATCCCGCGATTTCATGATAAAGAGTTGAAAAAAAGCCTCAAATACGAAGAATCCAGCCACTACTGCAACGGTTACAAAGACATTCTCTTTAGTGCACCACTGGATAGTTAGCCCAAGGATTACTAAGAGCGACTTCCAGGCTTTGGGAGCTATAGTGAACCCAAACAGAGAGAGCAGCATCCCAGAAACTACCCAGTAATCTTCACGCAGGAATCGTGACCAGTAGACCATCGTGGGTGAGAGAGCAACGTATCCGGTAATCAGCAGGGTTGTTGTTGGATAGAGGTAGCGGCGGTAGAGGAACGGAACCAGTATAAAAAGCGAGCCCATGATGCATACAGGGGTGCGCGCCGCCCAAAGCGAGTCGCCGAACATGGCGTAGATAAAACGCATGCAATTATACAACATTGGCCCGTGAAGCATCGGGTCGTATTTGTAGTAATTGGTGTTAGGAAAGTCGTAAAAGTAGCGTCCATACATGCCGTGGAGCGACTCGTCATGGTGGTACGGTCGCATGTCGAGCATCGTCCAGCGCAAGATCAGTCCCAACACCAGAACTCCAGCAAAGAGTGCCCACTGCACCGGGGTAAAATAGTTGATCCAATCCTTGGTAGATCTGACTGGAGTGTTTGATGCAGAGTTCGCCGGACGACTCCTTTCAAGTCCGCCGATCTCAGCGCTTTCCGAATCTGGTTGCTGAGTAGTGGCCTTTAAAGCAGGTTGTGTTGATGTAGTTTGGGTTGAGTTCTTAGACATATTGTTAAGCTCCAGAGCCACGGTTGGCTACCAGTAGAGGCGCGGCCTCGCTACAGGCGTTGCCACTATCAAATCGCGCGATGATCTCTTTTGCAACCCTCCTTCCATATCTAACTGCATAGTTTGTGCCGCGGTCTTCAGGATAGATCTGTGCCATAGTACAGAGCCACAGCCCTTTGAGCGGTGTTTCGAGCTTAGGGATGCTCTGAGAATAGCTTTTAGTAATTACTGGCTGGCTATAGTGTGCTTTCCAAACGTGGTGTGAAAGAATCCAGGATCGATCAAAAGCCGGAAAGATCCGCTGAATAAACGGAACACAGTAGTCAAGCATCTCCTCTGGCGAGAATGAGAAGAGCTGTTCTGTAGTTGGCAGATACTTTGAAAGGTAGACGATGTGGTCGCCGCCGTAGTTTTCTTTGGCATCCAGGTTGGTGTGCTCGATAATGCCAACAAACGGGAAGGATGGATCGGCTACGTTGAGCCAGTAGGTGCTCGATAGTGAGCGCGATAGGCGCAGCACGAGACAGCTATTTCCGAGAAACCGGATCGATTCGCACTGTGCTCGATACGTCGTTGGAAGGTCAGGTGTCATCTGCACAAATTGCGGTAGAGGCACGGTGCACAGTACGCAGTCGGCCCGCTGGGTGCCCTTTTCAGTTTGGACTCCGACCGCTACTCCGTTTTCGGTTATAATCTGCTGTACGCCGGTGTTTAGCACTATTGAAACACCCATGGCCTCGAGTGCTGTGCGGATGCCGCTAGTTAAGGCCCCAAATCCACCGCCGAAGTACACCAGGCTCTCACCGCCCTTCTTATCGCGGCTTGAGCCACGGAGTTTAAGCTTATTCCAGATCCAGACGGCGGAAACATTGGAGGCCTCAACGCCAAATTTGCCCTGCATAAGGGGCTTCCAGATCGCATCGTAGGCCCTCTTGCCCCCGATCTTGATTAGCCAATCCTCAGCAGATATCTCCTCAAGCGCCCTCCAGTCATTTACGCGACGGGCTACCAGAGCCATAATTCCGGTGCGGATCCGGTCGATCAATGGAATCCCTGGAAATGAGAGAAGGTCTAGTGGACTGGCCAGGCGAAAGATCGAATTTGTGAAGTAAAGACCGGTATTAGATGCGCAGTAGCGCTTCAGATGGCCGAGTCCTAGTTCATCGATCAGCCCAAGTACGTCGATATCGTTTGTAAACCAGTGATGATAGAACTTTTCAACTCTGATGCCAGGAGATAGTTCGAAAGTGCCAGCAAGACCACCGATATCCGAGTCCTTCTCATAGATCGTTACCTTGCAGCCAGCTTTACAGAGATCAAGGGCTGCCGAGAGACCCGCATATCCAGCACCGATAACGATGACCTCGCGTTGAGAGGTATTTGATTGTGTCATAGTCTGTTCCTTATCTCTTAAAAAGTCAGCGTATTCGCATGGCGTGCTGCTGAGCGATAATCTGCACATAAATAATCTGCGCAGTATAGGAGTTAATCTATCAACGGATATTCTCCACAACCGACGATTGCTGCTTGAGACCGAGGGGCTCACCCTGAATGGTATCTATCAGGTACAGAGGACGCCCTTGGCCCTGTTCAAATATCCTCCCAACATACTCACCAAGGATACCCAAGACCGTTAGTTGCACCCCTCCCAAGAGCAGAATAGAGGCCATGATTGAGGTGTATCCTGGAAAGTTAATGCCGAGGATCTTAAGAAAAACGACCACCAAGATATACATAAAGGCCAACAGAGAGGTAGCTACTCCTAAGTACGAGGCTAATCGTAGCGGCGCGTAGGTAAACGATGTGATTGCATCAATTGCTAAGAATAGCGATTTTCTAAAGGGATACTTAGTGACACCGGCAAATCGCTCGGGGCGATCGTACGGCAGAGCCTTCTGATGGTAGCCGATCCACGAGACCATGCCGCGTACAAAGCGGTGCCGCTCGCGCAAAGATTGCAGCGCAGCAACAGCACGCCGATCCATAAGTCTGAAATCACCAGTGTCTCGTGGCACCTTGAGCCCAGCGATCTTTTCAAAGATACGATAGAATGAAAATGCAAAGAACTTTTTGGCTAGTGATTCGCCGTGACGCACACGACGCTGGCCGTAGACAACATCGTATCCGTCACGCCACTCAGCTATCATCGAAGGAATTAGCTCAGGAGGATCTTGTAGATCTGCGTCTAAAATTACCACAACCTCACCGCGAGTTTGATCAAGACCGCAAGTAATCGCGGTCTGGTGGCCGAAATTTCGCGAAAGTCTAATTGCTTTGATAAATCCATCCTCACGGGCGTACTGCTGAATCAGTGGCCAGGTAGAGTCCTTACTGCCATCATCAACCAGAACTACCTCAATCGGACAGGTGTACTGCTTAACTAGATCCTGCAGGCGCCGCCGTAGCTCAGGCAGTACCTCCTCTTCGTTATAGCAGGGAATTACCAGGGAGAGGCTGTGTGGGTCCCGATCCCGAGGGGCTCTGACTGTTGATGGTGTAGTTGTCACGACACTCCTAAATCATATCACATCAATACCAATAGCTGCTGCCCTCAAAGCGCAGCGTTACTGCTAATCACTATTAGTGGGCCCTACCAGTAACTGATGCAAGGCGCAAAGTACTCGGTGCGACTAAACGGCGTTTGTTTTGGCGCTTTTAGTATCTGGGGGATCTCAGGGCGCGGTTGTACTAAAGTGATCTGCAAAAGTCCGTACCAGTAAAACTGGCAAGGCTTTTGCCGTAAATCACTATAGGTTGTTGTTTTGATTCGCATCCGCGAATCGATAGCGTTTTCCAAAAGCCGCTATATCGCTACGGATTTTTGAAAAACGCTATAAATTTAGCCTAAAAACGGCAGTTAAGGAGGATGAAAATGGCGCAGATGCTGAAAAGCACGAAGTATTTTGAACTTTTCTTAAGGCTTTAACCCTGGCACCCTCAGAGGTGAGCACTCAAAAATTAAAAATACAAAGTGATTTTAGTCAGATGCGCCATTTTAAGACCCGCAACTGCCAAATTCAGGATCAAGGCTACTCCTAGCCAGCTGCTCAGAAAAGTTGTTGGCGAATAGCCACCTAATCCAAAACGTACAATCCAACCGCAGATCTCATAGCTCGTAAGGTTGTGTCAGCAACGGCAGCAGCGCGCTGAGCCCCTCTCAGCATTACTGCGTCTAGTTGCTCCTTATCCCTAATCAACATCTCAAACCGTTCACGGATCGGCGTAAGCTTGGCGATCACCGCCTCGGCAACCCGTACCTTTAGGTCGCCGTATCCCCGCGCATTGGCAAAATCACGCTCGGTTTCCTCTCTACTCTTTCCGGTAACTGAGCTATAGATACTTAACAGGTTGTTAACACCGGCCTTAAGCGGATCATCTGAGAATAGAATCTCACCACTCGAATCGGTTACGGCTCGCTTGAAAGACCTCATGATTGTATCCGGAGAGTCGCTAAGCAGAACGGCATGCCCAGCATGAGAAGCCAAGCTCTTTGACATCTTTTTGAGTGGATCGTCTAGCCCCATGATTCGAGCGCCTGTATCCGGAATAACAGGTTCCGGGATCTTAAGTACCTCTCCGAATCTACGGTTAAATTTCTCTGCTATGTTACGCGCCAGCTCTACGTGTTGCTTCTGATCTTCGCCGATCGGCACCTCGTCTGCTTGGTATATCAGTATATCGGCAGCCATTAAGACAGGATACATCAGCAGTCCTGCTCCGACCGATTCCTGCTTCTGAGCCTTGTCTTTGTACTGGGTCATCTTATTGAGCCAACCTAGAGGCGTCTCACATGTAAGGATCCATGCTGCCTCAGTATGGGCGCGTACATGGCTCTGCAGAAAAACAGTGCATCTCTCAGGATCTAGTCCGCAGGCCAAATAAATAGCCACCATCTCACGGGTGCATCGGCTTAATACGGCAGGGTCTTGCGGGACAGTGAGTGCATGAAGATCTACCACACAAAAAAAATTTTCCTTCTCGTCTTGGCGAGCAACCCACTGCTTGATAGCTCCCAGGTAATTGCCAAGATGGATTCCGGCGGTTGGCTGGATCCCACTCAAGACCCTGCGACTCTTTAGCACTTCTTTGCTTTCACTCATAAAAGCTTCCGCTATTCGGCAACGACGCTACATTCAGACTACGACGCCTGGGGATTCTATGGAGTAGAAATTTAAAGCGCAAGGGCGGGCTTTTGAGAGGATTACTTGATGCTTGAGTTGTGATGTTTGTAAACTATTTGCTTGCATAATCAAAATATCTCCCTAACGCGTTGATGAGATGCTAATGCAGAAGAGAGCAGAAGAGAAGAGAGTCGGTCTTGGTGGATTTGCGAACATGCCCAACCAGCGACTATTTCTCAACCCTATGAACGAGTCTTTACTTTTGAATTAATGAGAGAAGCTGAGTTTGCGGTGTGGAGTTATTAACTTCTTGAGTAAAAACACCGCAACCCCGGTCAGGGGATGACAAGAAAGAATACACGAGTAAATCGCAGGTTTTACCCGATATGCATATGCTCAAGTATGAATAAACACTAAAAAACCGATTGGCAGTTATGAAAGAATTAAACCTAAATTCAGCAGTTGCGGCCTCGAAACCGGCGCATATGGCAAAAATCACTGCGGCTTTTGAATTTTCGGTGCTCACCCTGAAGGTGCCAGGGTTCAAGCCTTGAGAAAACTTCAAAATCCCAGGTGCTTTTAGCCACATGCACCATTTTCGCTCTCCTTAACTGCCGAATTTAGGTTAAAGATTTGGCTTCCATAAGAAGAATTTGATTGCATCTGTGTTAGGGCTATAATGTTTCAATGACTCGAAATTTAGAAGGTAGGATAGAGGCTTTAAGTCGCGATCTTTGGAAAGATGCCAGAATGAGCGATTTATTCAGTGATTCTCCAAGCAATTTGCCTTCGTATGACCGCTTGGATTTCTGGATTCAGCGAATAGGACGCAGGATGTTGGAGCCTCGTCGACTCCCAATGCTACGAGGAGTCTCAGAAAGAGAGCTGATAGACGAATTGAGGGCGTTTTCTGATCAATTTTTTGATTCAGAGCAGACTTTTGGCAGAAATTTAGAGCATTCGGTATTTAAGCTTGCAATTGCCTTAGGAATTCGGAAATTAAATGCCATTACAGATGCTACAGAAATCAGTAAAACGATAGGGATCCCGCCACCTATTGGGTTTGTTTTGAATCCATTTTCAGAATCTGCTTCAAGAAATTTGCAAATTTTAATAAGAAGCTTTCCGAGCAAAGTACAGGCAGTACCCTGGGTGCATCACGGCTACCGCTTTAATACAGAATTTGCAAATCAAGACGAGCGAGCAGAATTCATTAAGAGGCTTACTGAGCGTGACTTATTAGCACCAGGATCAATTTATATCAAAGATACCGCTCATATGTTAGCACCAGCTCTTTTGTTAGCTCGCGGTGACTTTAATAAAGTCCTGGATATGTGCGCGGCACCAGGAGGAAAAACTCTGCAATTGGCAATTTTAATGAATAACGGGGGAGAGCTTTGGGCAAATGATCCTTCTGGGGCAAGAAGTTCTCGTTTACGCCAAACAATCAGCACATTTAAAGTGGCTGCACGTGTAACTACTCATCCCGGATCCTGGTTTGGTCAAAATAAGTCGGGATATTTTGATGCGGTGCTGTGTGATCTTCCATGTAGTGGTAGTGGTAATATGAGACGCGCGCCTTTTGTGCTAATTCAGGATGGGGAGGAGCAGTTGCAATCGCGCGCAAGACTGCAGAAACAGCTGCTATTTGCTGCTATTGAAGCGGCTAAGCCAGATGGTGGGCGAATTGTGTTTTCTACTTGCTCAGTTTACCCGGAAGAAAATGAATCTCTAGTGCATTGGGCTCTAGAAAAGTTTAGGGGTCGAATTCGTATTGTCGATCCAAGGCAGGAAATTATTTTGGATAATAATAGTGTCTGGAATCTTTCTGGAGCTATTAAGGACTCTGAGGACGTACAGCGAAAGCGACTGAGGCTATCTAATGATCAAGTTTTCCCCATGATCAGAATATGGCCGGATCGGTATATCAGTGATGCTGGTTGTTGCGTGCTTTTTGAGCGCTACAGATGAGAAGCAGAGGATAGAATGGAGATCCGCCGTTTAATTTGATAGCTGCTTTTTCCGAAATTGGCCCCCACGAGCATTTAGTTTTAAAACGCCTCAAGGGCTGCCAGTACTCCGGAAGCAACGCTCTGGATCTTTAAGTAAATCTGAGCGATCATACGGGCCTTAGCCCTAATATTGCGCGAAAGTGCAAGATTCGGGCTAGCAAGTGCAAGGAAGTACTTGCAAATTCCGAAGCGCAGCGGAGGAATCTTGAGCCTGCAATTTGTGTGGGCAATATGGGTCCCACACAAACTGTATGCGATGAAGAAAGAGTCCATGGAGGGCCTCTTTCTGACCATTTTTCACGGCGAGTGCAGCGAACTTCATGAAAAATACGGATTTGTAACATGGAGCAATCGCAGATAAATTTTATAGCAGTGTGCGCCAAATGCGGTACGGTACTTGGTGAGCAGATGAGGTTCTGTCCCGAATGTGGACGACGACTGCGCCAGCGCTCTAAGGACTTGGTCTGGTCGCGCGGCTTTATTGTTTCAGGTCTGACCGGTGCTTTTGTGCTATTTGTTGTGGCTCTAGGTTTACAGATGCTCGCTCGTGAGGGGCGAGTTAAGCCAGCAGCTCACCCGAGTGCAGATAGTCGAAAGCTAGCTACTACTTCCGCTCTTAATGAGAGTCCGCAGCTAGCAGCGATGCGCCTAGAGGTTGAGCGCTCGCCTGAGGATCTAACAAAGCTAAAGGTTTTTGCTGGTATGCTCGGTGATTTGCTGCGGAGTAATCCTGAGGCTGCTCCGCAGCTAGTTTTTGAAGCGATCGATATCTTTGGACGGATCTTACAACGCGAGCCTAATGACTCTGGCGCATTAGTAATGATGGCTGATGTGTCCTTTGATCAAAAGGCTTTTACCAAAGCGCTCGATTTTTATGAGCGCTATCTTTCATTAGAGCCGGACGATCTTGGTGCGCGCTCGCGCTACGCCAGTACGCTGACGTTTTTGGGGCGCTATGATGATTCGGTAGTAGAGCTGGGGAAGGTGCTTGCGCGAGAGCCAGAGAACTTTCCAGCGATGGCTTATCTGGCGATCACCTATGCACAGAAGGGAGAGATCCTCAAAGCTAAGGCGATCGGCAATGATGCCTTAAGGGTAGCTCCGTCTGATGATGCGCGAGCACGGTTCTCAACTTTTGTCTCCTCACTCGATCAAGGTGCAGCGAAGCAGCAATCACAGCAAGCAACAGGTGCTCAACTAACGCCAGCGGCTGACGATGTATCGTCGCCCGTAACGAGCTTTATTATGGTTGTTCAAGCAAATCCCATAGCTGGGCCAAAGTTTGCTGGATACGCACAGCCAGCAGCAGGCATACTGCAATTAAAATTCAATAACTTTCCGATGTCTCAGATGCCACCGTTTGCCAAGCAGAAGTTCTTTAGCGGCTTAAAGGAGGAGCTTGCTAAAAGCAATCTATCACAGGTTGAGCAGATAGAGTTTGTCGATGCGGCAACAGGAGATGTGCTCGAGCGTTTGAAGGTGCGTCGCTAATAAAGAATTCTCATAGAAAGTAGCTCCAAAGAGAGTAGCCTGATAGCGTCAGTTATAGTGTTTTTCAAAAGTCCGTAGCG
>CAZZLV010000032.1:0-14861 GCA_964655155.1 uncultured Bdellovibrionales bacterium | reverse complement strand
CGAAAATGGTGCAGGTGGCTAAAAGCACCAAGGATTTTGAACTTTTCGGAGGCTTTAACCCTGGCACCGTCAGGGTGAGCACCGAAAATTCAAAAGCCGAAGTTAGTTTAACCCGATGCGTCATTTTAGGGCCTACAACTGCTCTTTTTAGGTTTACGGGCTCGTAAATTTCTGGAACTTGTTGAACTTATTGAGTCATGCAGAATTCACTGAGAATCGCTCAATATCTATCTCTCATAAATCTATGCTGTTCCACAAAGCCCGGACATCGCCCTTAAGTCGAGCACCAACCTGACTAATAACCCGACTGGCTAAAAAATTAGCCCGGTGCGCCGCATCGTATGGAGATAGGCTGTGATTGATTCCGTACAGGAACGCTCCTGCAAACACATCCCCTGCTCCTGTTAGATCTCTAGGCTCACAGTCAAAAGCAGGAACATGGAGCTCTTCCCCCTCCCACCAGATATGGCAACCCCGCGGTCCAGCAGTGAGAACAACATGCGGAAACCGCTCTTTGAGTTTACGTCCCGCACTTACCACATCCGAAGTTCCAGCAAGCGCCGCACTCTCCTCCTCATTGGCAAAGATCAAACTCGCCGATTCTAAGGTCGCTCTTAGGTGGGCTCCAAAATTACTAACAATCCAAGCATCAGAGCACGTAACCGCTATTTTGGTTCCTGCTCCTCGCGCAATCTCTACTGCATCCGATATCGCATCCCGACAGGCCTCAGAGTTTGAAAACAAATAACCCTCGATAAACACCCAACGTGAATCTTTCACCACCTGAGGCGCTACATGCTCTCGACGCAGATCCACACACACACCAAGAGATGTTCGCATAGTCCTCTCGGCATCCGGGGTAATCAGAGACACTACCGTACCAGTCGCGCCACAATGCGCCAGTGGAACCGGCATTTGTATGCCGAGCTCAAGGCACTCATCACGATAAAACCTACCGTATTCATCATTAGCAAGATGCGTGAACATGGCCCCTTTGCCTCCGAGCTGAGCCAGAACGATTAAGGAATTGGCAACTGAGCCACCACTACATAGCGCCGGATTTTTGCCAGCAAATCGACTCAAGAGGTCGTGCTGCTCATCAACACTGACAAGTCGCATCGTGCCTTTTTCAAACCCTAGCGGCTCAAAATCCGCATGAGCTACATCGGCGAAAATGTCCACCAGTCCGTTGCAGATCGCTGTCACATCGATAGTCTTCATATACGCATTCCTCTACAATCTAACCGTGCTAATTCTAAAGCTCATTAGAGTAAAAAGTACAGATCTCTCCACCGAGATCATGATTATCCAACTGATTGTTGTTGAATAACGCGCCTCATATCAACTCATCTGCATTCAAGATACAAATATAGCTCAAGCAAAACTCCCACCGGTTTCTTGAGAAATCGGGACTACTAAGCAAATGCAGAGACTGTAGCGTTAGTCCCTATTAGGGGGTGGCTTTGCGGAGCAAAGCAGATGAGGACATTAACCGCTTGAGTAAAAATACGCCATCTCCGATCAGAGGATGCCAAGAGAGAATAGTCGACGAGATGGCCATTTTTACCGGATAAGCATAAATAGGACTTAAAAACTGTCCGACAGTTACAAAAAATCTACTCCAGGGAGCACAAGAGGATTGATGATAGCGATTCCAAGAACAAAGTACGGACTTAATTTCCACGACGTATTTTTTGCTGCCGAACCACAAACTCTCAAAGAGCGCTTTTTCGTCGCCCATTTTAGCCAGGCAGCGCGCCCCTTACCTGGCTTAGAGCCGTGTGCCACTAAGCTAATCGATCTTAGATCTGATCACGGCTCATTATTCGACTCGTTTTCTAGCAACACTCGTTACAAGATTCGCCGCGCAGAGCGCGAAGGGGTTACCCCTGTGATTAAATCCACCCCCTCGGAGGTCGATATTACCTCCTTCTGCGAACACTATGACACTTTCGCTCAGCTCAAGAAGCTTCCCTTGAGTAATCGCAACAAACTATTCAGCCTTAATAGTGCCGCCTCGCTGATCCTTGCGATCGCGAGCGATATTGACGGTAGAACTATAGTGACCCACGCCTACATCGCTGATCGAGGGCTTGGCCGGATCCGGCTGCTGTATTCTGGATCGCATTTTCGTTCAACGCCCGATTCAGAAGAACGCAATCGGATCGGTCGAGCCAATCGGCTCCTGCACTGGCACGCCATCAGCACAGGCCGATCACACGGATTTCAGCACTATGACCTTGGAGGGTTCCCTATGACCCAGACGGATCCTGATAAGAGTGCCATTGCGCGATTTAAGAGTGAATTTGGTGGCCTGACTGTTTTGGAGTACAGCGGCTTTCTAAGTCGACACTCTTTAATTCAACACACAATCCCTGCGGTGCAGCAGCTAGCCCGAATTTTACACTAAAGTGCAAGATTAGGGCGAGCAAGTGCAAGGAAGCACTTGCAAATTCCGAAGCGCCGCGGAGGAATTTGGAGCCTACAGTTTGTGTGGGCACTATGGGTCCCACACAAACTGTAGGCGATGAAGAAAGAGGCTATGGAGACCTATTTCCGACCATTTTTCACGGAGAGCGCTGCGAGCGTCGTGAAAAATACGGACTAGTCAGGGCATACCGATGATGAACACGACTTATCTCTTTCGAATGGACGACATTACCCCTGGAATGGATTGGCATCGCTTCTGGGCTTTGATGCAACTCTTTCAACGTCATCAGATCAAGCCGCTTCTCGGAGTCGTCCCAGACAACCGAGATCCAAACCTGGAACGATCCACGCATCACCCGCGCTTCTGGGAGATACTGCGTGGTCTTATAAAATCTGATGCTGTCGATGTCGCGCAACATGGATATCAACATATCCTAGTACATAGGCCACATGCTGCGTTGCTGGGGCCATCGGTCGGGATTCGTAAGGAGCTTTCTGAGTTTGCCGGAGATCCCTTCTATGACCAAGAT
This sequence comes from uncultured Bdellovibrionales bacterium, assembly GCA_964655155.1. Classification (GTDB taxonomy): domain Bacteria; phylum Bdellovibrionota_C; class UBA2361; order UBA2361; family OMII01; genus OMII01. The sequence goes on along the minus strand of CAZZLV010000032.1, from coordinate 11,901 downwards.
TTTAGGATACGAGAGGGTCGCCGCATTCTTGAGCATCACGGCATCTCGACCTCATACTGGATGGCTCCTAACCACTCCTATGATAAAACAACACTAAGAGCTCTACTCCACAACGGCTTTACTGCTGTAAGCGATGGGATAGCGCTCTATCCATTTTCAATCGCTGGTCTGATATTCGTGCCGCAAACCTCCTGGAGAGCACGCTGGATGCCTCTAGGCGTTCACACAATCTGCATACACACAAACGAAATCACCCCGAACCAAGTCAAAGAATTGCGCGTTTTTCTCAGGAGGCCCCTTTATTTTACACGCTTCTCGCAAGTTGCGATGCAGAGTGCTCTATCTACGGCGAATGCGGTTGCAAACCACTCCTACCTGCTGGCCTACAAGGCTATCTGGAAGTTACGTAGAGCAAGTGACAAAATAAGTACGGCTTAGAAAAATAGGGGTGTTTTCAGTACAAATAAGCACCACGCACCACAACACCGCCGCGCGCTAGGCGGCGACTTTTTCAGCTACCTGGCGCAGATTGAGCGCATCTGGAAAAAGTCCAGATATACGGGACAAAACAGCCTCTACCATAGCATCGGGACAGCTAGCTCCCGCTGAGACCAAGATCTCCACTTTCGGCTTATTTGGCAACCAGTCGTAGGACACCACCACCCCCTTATGAAGATCTAGGTGCCGGATCGATTCCCGAGAGATGATCTCATCTGCATCTTTTACGTAAAATACGGGAATTAGACCTTCGCACAATTCGACAAGATGCGATGTATTTGATGAGTTATAGCCACCGACTACTACCGCCAAATCGGCCTTGTACTGCAAAAGATTACGCATCGACCTCTGGTTCTCCGAAGTCGCGTAGCACAGAGTATCGCGCGTATCGGCAAAGTGTTCCGCTATGGCATCCTCGCCAAACCTAATCAGCAACGCCTCGCGCATCATCCGCGCGATCTCATGGGTTTCTTCAGCCAGCATCGTTGTCTGATTCACAACCCCTAGCTTGGTCAGATCATCAGGCACCCTAAAGCCGTCAGAGTGGCGTCCTTTAAAATCCTCAAAAAACTTCTCCGTGCGCTCGTCACCACGGACGTAGCTCGCTAGCAACTCTGCTTCGCTGCGATCGCGCACCACTACACTAGGCCCCTCAGGACGAATCTGCGAAAAGGTAGCCCGCGTTTCCTCATGGGTGTGCTTGCCGTGGATAACAATTGAATAACCCTGAGCAGCGAGTTGACGACCACGCTTCCAAACCTTCTCAACGAACGGACAGGTAGCGTTGTAGCTCTGGGGATTTACTCCTAGTATTTCTAACTGCTGAAAGATCTCGCGAGTTGTGCCGAAAGCAGGAACAATCACCACGTCATCGTGACGCAGCTCTGAAAACGGGACGATTTGCTCACCCTCAGCCGTTTGTAGAAACGAAACACCCCGAGAAACTAGATCAGCATTTACGTGCGGATTATGGATCATCTCGCTCAAGAGAAAGATCCGCTTACCTGGATTCTCCTCCAAAGCTCGGTACGCGATCTCAATAGCGTTCTCAACGCCGTAGCAAAAACCAAAGAACCTTGCGACTCTAAATAGAACTGGACCCAAATCAAGCTCAGTCGCCGATAGGTCTTCCTTTCTGCTATCAGAACCAGCTCGCGCCCTCTTAATCGCTCCAATTATATCGGAGCGATATGCGCGAGGTATATCAAATTGCTTTGGCATAAAATCGATCTATCATTATTTAGCTAGCCAGTCTATCGACGGTTATATTAGGTGTCGACTAGCCCGAATATTGCACGAAAGTGCAAGGAAGCACTTGCAAATTCCGAAGCGCAGCGCAAGAATTTGAAGCATTTTTTTCGGCGAGCGCTGCGAGCTTCGTGAAAAATACGGATTAGCAAGTTCGCCACCCTGAAATAAAGGCATTTCTGGACGGGGGCATTTCACTCAGGTTTTTTTAACCTAAATTCAGCAGTGAGGGAGAACGAAAATGGTGCAGGTGGCTAAAAGCACAAAGGATTTTGAACTTTTCTTAAGGCGCAACCCTGGCACCGTCAGGGTGAGCACCGAAAATTCAAAAGCCGCAGTGATTTTAGCCAGATGCGCCATTTTCAGACCCGCAACTGCCGAATTTAGGATGTACACTCGCGCCAACTATTGACCGGTAACAACCGAGCCGTAGACCACCTCGCTCGTGATAGGGGTCGGTTTATTAGCGACCGGCGATAAGGGTTTTTGCTCTGCTTTCTTTAACTGCTCAGGTGATTTCTGCTGGCCTCCAGGAGTTGCAACTAAAACCCTCTCTGTAAAAACACCCGTTGGAGATGGGGCGGTGGTTGACTGCGCTGAAGGAGTTGCGATTGCCAATGGTGATCCTGTAGTAGGTAACTTTACAGAAGCATGTGTTGTGCTGGGTACTGAAGCTGCCGTTGGCCAAGTCCTAAGTCCCTCTTTACCGTTGGTGTAAATCTGACCCAAATCTACTTCTAGATCCTGAATTCCACGCCACCTAAAGGTCAGGGTGACAGCTCCAGTACAGGTAAAGCTACCCTTTCCACGAGGCCCGAAGCGTACGAAATTGGAGAACGGGATAGCCAATTCTGCATCCTTCACCTGCCCTCTAACGATCGTCGAAGCTGAAAACCGTTGCCCGGTAGGGTCTTGCGAATCATAAACCCGAGAATCAATGGTAAAGTTAGGGCACTCTGAGATCAGCGCATCATCGTTGCAGTCAGACACTGCTGAGAAATTTGAGATGATAAATGCATAGGCTCCCTGTTGCGTGAGGTCAAAGCAATTTAGACCAGCTCCAGACAACACATCTGGATTAGAGTCACCATCCCACGAAAAGGTAACCGCTAAATCAGTTGCATCCTCAGCCTCAATCAGCAGCTTTCCGGTCGGCCGACCTCCGATAAGGCTTACTTCGCCAGCAAGCCCCTTGACGACACTTATTCCGGTGTGACCTCCAAGAGCGCCGTCTACCCGCAAAACACCGCTGCATTGACGCTGTCCCTCACCACACGTTATCGAGATCGGAGCTGAGAATGTTTCTAAAGGGTGTGCCAGCGAATCAAGGGGATACCCAAGGAACGCGCCCGTTGAGCAAGCGCCCGCAATTAGTGCTAAGATTAAACGAAAGTGCGATCCTATCGCAATTGAGTGCATGGGGACACTTAGCGATTTCGAGACGTCGCCAATCAACTTGGGGCATTTGTCGCGATGAACAAAAATAGCTTCTGGAAAAATAGAGACTAGATACGATAAGCGCAAAAACCTGAACATGGATTGCAACACGGGGTTGAATAAACGAGTGACGCCCGATAATCCGGAATTTAGACCAATTTGTCGATGCCCTATTCCAAAACGGCATCTCTAAAGCACGCCTATTTTGTTATCCGATATCAAGACACAGAACCTCGCCACGCTCATTACATGGAGGGCGGTCTGGGAGAAAGACCTCAAAGGTCGTGCCCTTACCTATCGCTGACGTCACATCGATCGACCCTCCGTGAGCACTGACGATGCACTTGACTATAAATAACCCCAGGCCAGATCCTGAAACACCCGCATGTGCGGATAAACGCGAATAGCGTTGAAACAAACGTTGCGCATCGCCCGGCTCCATGCCGACGCCATAGTCACGAACAATTAAAGCTATACCCTGCTCGCGCCTCTCAAGCCTAACCTCGATTAGCCCTCCCGAGACCGAGAACTTAATCGCATTCCCCACAAGATTTGTAAGTATTCGCTCAAAACCGAGCGCGTCAACACACCCAAGGATCTGCCTATCTTCAATAGTGTATACTACCTGCATTCCGCGCGTTTTTGCAGTCAACGCGAACGATTCGACGACCCGAATAACCAGCTCTGCAAGCGGTGTAATAACCGGATGCATCACAAAGGCTCCCTCCTCCATCCGGCGCATGCTCAGAAACTCCTCAATCAAGTTTATCGCCGAGTTAGCAGAAGTGGCGATGCGCTCAAGCAGTGCATGAGCCAACCGATCGGGAGCGGGAGAATCAAGGAGCACATCACACGACACAGCTATTGCGCCCAGAGGGCCTTTGAGATCATGAGTTGTAGTTGAGAGTATCTCGCGCTGAAACTGCTCGCGTCGTCGCTTCTCAAGAATATCACGCACCCAAAATACTAATGTGCCAGCAGCCAAACCATCGCGAGATGCAGAAACCGAGACCTCGAATGCCCCATCCTCGGCGCCGCTCTTCACCAACTCAGTGGTCCATACCTCTCCAGGTGCTAAGGTCGCTAGCTTCTGCCTTAATTTAGGCAGAAGCTCTCCGCCACGAATTATGACTGCCTCCGAGATATCGCATACATTCTCCGAGTCAACACCACAGGCAGCCAAAAACTGAGAAAATCCCGTATTGCTGTAACGCACAGCTCCATCGCGATGCACCACCGCTAGGCCGTCATTACTGTTCTCAATCGCCTCGCGTAAAAGATCACGATCGCGCATTACTTGCGCCCGTTCATTCTCGGCATCTTGTACCGAGCGCAGCCGTCTTAGAACCAGATTCAAGACCTCCGGGAGGGATGAATCGAAATTCTTAACCATGAAATCGTTTGCACCAGCACGCATAGCCGCGATGCCATCGCTCAATGATGACGACGATGTTAGAACAAGGAGTGGTGTCTTTGGCGCACACTCTCTTATTGCTTGCACCGCCGCCTCACTGCAAAGATCAGGAAGGTTTAGGTCGCTGATAATGAGGTCAAAGCTACCTGCGCTTAGCGCCCGCCGACCTTCGGTAACTGAAGTGCACTTTGTAAGCGTGTCAACCAGCGGCTTTATTGCGCGCTCAATGAGCAGAGCATGCGCCGCTTCATCTTCTACCAGGAGCAATCTTTCAAATATCTTATCGTATTCAGCCATAGGAAACGGAACCGTTTGCTGATTGATAATAAACAACGGTCTCAACCCTTTATTTTTATCGGCAGATCGACTAAGGAGATGAAGCTACCCTGTAAGGATATACTATTATGATAAAGCCCGACCACTGGATAATTGAATTTGCACAGAACGGCGGAATAAGCCCTTTTAACCCTGATCATGTAAATCCAGCCAGTTACGACGTTACCGTAGGCAACCATTGGATCTGCCCAACTCGAGACCCTGAAGAGCTAATCAGCGATTCGATCATTCTTTTTCCAGGCGAAGTAATCCTGGCTACAACGCAAGAGTACGTAAAGATGCCGCGCGATGTAGTTTGTGACCTTAAGCTTAAAAGCTCACTGGGCAGGCTATGGCTCAACCACAGCTTAAGCGGCTGGATCGACTGTGGTTTTTCAGGTCAGATTACCCTTGAATTACAGAATCTTGGGCCATACCCGCGCGAGCTCGTCAGGGGTATGCGTGTTGCTCAACTGGTCTTTCTTGGAATGGAGTCAGCGCCGCGTGTGGCCTACGGCGAGGGGGGCAAAGGACACTACCAAGGACAGACAGGGGCCACAAAAGCTTGGTCTGATGACTTTTTCCCTCAGGTGTTAGGTCCTAAGAAGGGCGCTGCGTAGCAAGCTAGGTTGGATTAAGGGCATCGCAGTGCTCCCGCTATCTACTTAGAGGCGTTGGAAATTTCAAAAAGGATAAGAATATGCGAGCAGATGAAGTGAGACTTCATGATTTCGGCAACTTCCCCTCATTTTGGCCCCTTAAAGATAGAGAGCACTGCGACGCCCTAAGTTCGAGGATTCAGATTTGAGTCTTCCGGTCCGCTGTGCTAAGATTTTTGCGTTTCAGTTAATGGCAAGTATACTGTTTGGTTAGTTTTTGAATAGTTATGGCAAATCATAAATCTGCAATTAAGCGTCACCGTCAAAACCTTAAGCGACGTGAGGCAAACCGCTCAGCTAGAGCGGCAGTTCGTACTGCCGTTAAGAAAGCTGAGGCAGCTGCACAGGCAGGCACAAAGGCAGAGGCCCAAGAGCTTGCTCGCACAGCCGAGTCGATGATGTCAAAGGCTGCTAAGAAGGGTTTGTTCCACAAGTCCACCCTTGCTCGCAAAGTGAGCCGGCTTCAAACGAGCGCTAACAAAGCTAAATGAGCTGCTGAATTCCTCGCTATTTTGGTGATTTGCAAAAGGCCGTGCCGGGGAAAACTATCGAGGCGTTTGCTACGAGTCACCACCGATTATTTATTTGCTACGCCTCCGCGAATAGCTAGCGTCTTGCAGAATCTGATGTTCCTGCGGGCTTTTGACCCTAACAAGCCGATAAACGGCGGCTTTACTGAGGAAAGGGTTTTCCCTCTTTGTTTCTGCGAATCACTCGCATTATTCAAACGCCGCGTTTTAGCTGGGCACTTTTGGAAGCGACTATAGAACCTTCATTACCTCAGCTAGGACATCAATCTCAAAAACGGCTGCTAGCAAGGCACTCTGCATGAATGCATTGCTTGGAAGATCTGCTGCTTTCAGATCGCGAGAAATGATAGCAAGCACATCTTTGACGATCTCTTCAAACCGTTTGGCATCTGTTACTTTAATACCGCCGTCGACCCGCTCATAAGTTGAGTTAAACTCATCTGCATATTTTGCAACGACACTTCCCACAGTCGATTCGACCAATTCAGGAAACGCATACCGAACTGCTCCGATGAAAAATAAACGTCGCTCCTCAAAGTTGCGCTCGATAAATAAATCTCGCTGGATATTCTTACCTGAGCTCACTACAAACCGAAAATCCTTGGCAAAGCTAGCTACTGCTGGCGCTCCAGAGCTCTCCCTCTTAAGAAGGTTTTTAAGAGCAGCATTCAGATTTTTAGCTGCGGCAAAAGACTCTTTGGCTTCTTCTATGGTTGGCGTTAACATCTCCTCCTCCTCCTACTACTACTACTAATCGCGACGGAACTAAAAATCAGGCGCTACGGCCTTGTCATAAAGCTGCCGAGCAGCGTTGGCTGCCAATGTAGCCAATGCATTAGCCTCCTGACCACGAGACACCTCTCGACTGCTGAGGCCAGCAAGGTCTCCGGCAGCCGATGGGCCACCAGCGAAATCAAGCGAGCTTGTAACAACTACACTGCTATCAGCACCGAAGGTCTGTGTGGCCTGTATCGCATTAGAGCGCCAGAGCACGGGCCCCGTTATTCTCCGCAGCTCACCTGATAGAGTCACAGTTGTCTGCATCTGCAGCGCGGTGTTGGTTCCTGCGCGGGTTGAGCCGGTATTCTCTAAGACGTTTAGAATACGCACCTTTAAAACTGCATCCGCCTCATTCTGATTATCAACAACTGAAACAGTACTATAGCTATCGAACTCATCTCGAATAGCCTCGGTCATGATTGTTGATAGCCCAAGCTTGGTAGAGCTATTTTCTACTGTGGGGATGTAGATCTTTCGTACATCCGGGGGTAAGGCGCTCTCGCTACCTCGAAAGGCGTACCCACAACCCGCCGGCAAGGCGCTTAAGACCAGCATCGACACACTCATTATCCCTGCCATCATCCTTGCCATCGTAGTCTCTATCCTTTCTGCTTATCCTTTACGAGTCCTTATCGTACTCACCTGCTTGGGAAAGTGATCCATATAAGCACGGATTCCCTTGGACCATCCTCGCAGCTCTTTGAGCGATTGCTCAACCGCCCCCAACATACCCTCCGTTAACTCCATCACCGTAGCATGCTGTTCTGCAATTCGCTCCCCTAATTCCTTATCACGCGCCGATAGCTGAACCCCTGTTGGAGCCCACGAGGCTCGCCAGGTATCAAAGGCTGTTGTGTATTGGTCTAGGAGGCCAAGCACCTCTGGATCTGAATCCCTCAAGGACTTTACCACACGTTTTCCAAGTGCCAGAAGATGCTTGGCAAGCTCTGCTGGTTCATTATGGGTCGCCATATCTAGTTGAAGAAGATCTCAATAGCCAACTGCAGCTTATAAAATCCGCCGCTCAATTCTCTCTCAGTCAAAAAAAGTGGGGCCCACGGGCCCCACTCTCACACATTCTGCTTCCTATGCATCGCTCAAAAAAGTCGATGCGCAGTCCATTTGCAGAGCTGCAAGCGATTTACTCACTCTTGGCTTTTTTAGCTGTAACTTTCTTTGCTGGAGCCTTCTTCCCATCTGTCCTTTTTGCAGCTACCTTCTTCTCTCCAGCTCGATCGACCAGCTCGATAACTGCCATTTCAGCAGCATCACCACTACGAACACGTGTTCGAACGATCCTGGTGTATCCACCGTTACGCTCTTTGCAGCGCGGCCCGACATCAGCGAACAGCTTATGAACGATCGCCTTGTCTGTCAGGTACGAATACGCTTGCCTACGAGCAGCCAACGTATCGTTCTTGCCAAGCGTGATCAGCCGTTCCACCACCGGGCGGAGCTCCTTAGCTTTCGGGACCGTAGTCTCAAAGCGCTCAAACTTAAGGAGTGAGGTCGCCATGTTGCGCATCAAAGCTCGCCGATGGCTTGTTGTCCTACTTAACTGCCTAAGACCGTTTCCGTGCCTCATACTACTACACCCTCTCTAGCTTAGTGGTCGGTATGTTCCTTCATCGAATCAAGGTCTCGACGCGACGGGAACTCCTCAAGTTTAAGACCAAGCGACAGACCCATCTCTGAAAGGATCTCCTTAATCTCGTTTAGCGACTTACGACCAAAGTTTTTAGTTCTCAGCATCTCTGCCTCAGTACGCTGAACTAACTCTCCGATGTACTTAATATCAGCATTCTCCAGACAATTAGCCGAGCGAACACTCAGCTCAAGTTCATCAATTCGACGGAACAGATTGTCGTTCCAGCGCCTTGATGGCTCCTCTGTCTTTGGCTCTTCGCGCTCTACTATCAGATCCTGCCCAACGAAAATACCAAGCTGATCGACTAGGATATGAGCGGCCTGTGCAACGGCTGAGCGTGGGTCGATACTACCGTTTGACCAGATCTCCATTGTAAGCTTGTCATAATCTGTGCGTTGGCCAACACGAGCATTCGTTACTGCCAAGTTGACGCGCCGAATCGGTGAGAATATCGAATCAATAAATATCGTGCCTACCGGCGCTCCCTCGACCTTATTTTTGTCCGCTGGCACGTATCCACGACCAACCTTGACGTTAACCTCCATGCGAAGAACTGCACCCTCCCCTAGAGTAGCAATAACCAGCTCTGGGTTAAGAACTGCCACAGCCGGATCGCCCTGCAGCATCCCTGCTGTAACTTTGCATGGCCCCTGCGCCTCTACATGCAGAATCGCTTCCTCTTTATCCTCGAGCCTAAGGACAACCTCTTTGAGGTTGAGCGACAGCTCAGTAACATCCTCAACCACCCCAGCCATGGCCGAAAACTCATGTGACACGCCATCGATTCTCACCGAAGTAATCGCCGCGCCTTGGAGCGATGACAGGAGGATACGACGAATCGCTGTACCGATCGTCATACCATATCCACGCTCTAAGGGCTCCGCAATGAACTTGCCGTACCGGTTATCAGCAGTTCCTCCCTCTACTTCGATTTTTTGTGGGCTAATTAAGTCCTTGAGACTGACCTTCTTCATGTCTCCCTTTCCTATTAAAAGTAATTCATTCTATCTGCGCCTCCACTGTTATCTTCCATCTGGAGAATAATCAGTGGGGCATCACCTACTACCGTGAATACAACTCGACGATTAGCTGTTCGCGGAATGTCGGTGGCAACTGCTCTCGTGTAGGGAGCGAGTTTACCGTTCCACGCACCGCCGCCTGATCAAGCGACAGCCACTCGGGAATAATCCGCGACTTAGCTGCTTCCATACCCGCAATAATCAACGGGTTTTTCTTGCTCCTCTCTGCTACTTCAACCACATCGCCAGCTGAAACCGAGAATGACGGAATCGCCACACGCTTACCATTTACAAGAACGTGACCGTGATTGACGATCTGACGTGCCTGGCGCCTTGAAGAACCCAACCCGAGACGATATACGACGTTATCCAATCGGCGCTCAAGAAGAACTAAAAGCTCAGTGCCTGTGACTCCCTTGGAGCTCGAGGCTCGCTCGAAATTGTCGCGAAACTTACCCTCAAGCAATCCGTACGAGCGCTTGACCTTCTGCTTCTCACGCAGCTGGGTCTTAAAGTTCGACCAGCTCTGTCTTCCGCGACCGTGCTGTCCTGGGCCACCCTCTCTCTTCTCTACTGCACACTTTCCGGTATAACACCTCTCCCCCTTGAGAAAGAGCTTCTCTCCCTCCCGGCGGCACAAGCGACAAACTGAACCACAATACCTTGCCATGACTTCTGTCCTCTCTCTGAAAACTATACCCGTCGACTCTTACGCGCCCGGCATCCGTTGTGCGGTACCGGTGTAATATCCCTAATCAGGGTTACTTGAAGGCCGGCGAGATGCAGAGCCCGTAGAGCTGACTCTCGTCCTGACCCCGGGCCCTTAATGCGAACACTCACCGTGCGAACCCCCGCTTCTTTAGCCTTGCGAGCCGCAGTGTCTCCGGCAACCTGCGCAGCAAAAGGCGTCGACTTACGCGACCCCTTAAAACCGTTGGCGCCTGAGCTCGACGAAGCGATGACGTTACCAGCCGGATCAGTAATCGTTACTATCGTGTTGTTAAACGTCGCATGGACGTGCGCTATCCCTACCGGGACGTTCCTTTTTACCTTCTTCTTTTTAACTGCTGTCGCAGCTGCTCGTGCCTCTGTCACAAACTACTCCTTACAAGCGTGTAGACTATACAAGTTTACGTCTTAGTTGCCGCCTTCTTTCCAGTTATCGGTGCTCGACGTGGCCCCTTCCTCGTACGCGCATTTGTACGGGTACGCTGCCCGCGAGCTGGAAGGTTCTTACGATGACGAAGCCCGCGATAGCATCCGAGATCCATCAATCGTTTATGCGAAGCCTGAAGCTCCCGACGCAGATCTCCCTCTACCTTTTCACGGCGCTCGATAATCTTACGGATCTTATCTACCTGCTCCTCGGTGAGGTTATCTGTTCTAACACTCTCCTCAATACCCGCCTCAACGAGAATCTGCTTCGACTTGGTCATCCCTATACCGAAAATATAAGTCAACCCGCGGATGACTCTCTTGTTTCGCGGAAGATCGACCCCTGCTATACGTGGCATGTCTAAAACTCCTTACTCCCTACTCTCTACGGCTTAGCCTTGGCGTTGCTTGTGCTTAGGCGTGCGACTGCAGAAGACAAAAACTTTGCCTTTGCGCTTGATAACCTTGCAATAGCCACAAATGGGCTTCACCGATGCTCGGACCTTCACAGCTTCCTCACTAATAGATTGGTAATAGCATTTTGGTACTATTACCCTCGTACTGTTATTTTCGTAATACTATTGAAACCTTTATAAGTAGTCCACTCCATGGCTTATGGAGGTTTCAACAATCGTGCGGCGGATGCCCCACAAAACAATCAACAGAGAGCCAGGAAAGTTGCGTTACTTTTGCGGCTCTCTGTAATTTCGTACTTTTAACCTGCCATTCTCACACCCGTTATCCGTGCATCAAGGAACAAATTCGGACCCGGTTGCATAACAGCAGGCAAGATCAGAAAGAACGTCAGATTTTACATAAATCGGTGGGCTTTACAACCCCTTGGAATGAATAAATAGTACGCTTCTCTCCTGAAATACGCTCAAGGCTCTTTGGGTAGGCTGCTGTGGGTGAATCCTTGGCTCCCTGACTAATTTAAGAAAACAGACTGCCAAGTCTTCATAAAATGGCGCAAGTAGCTAGAAGTGTGCTATCTTTAAGGCCTATAGCGATTCACACCTTATAGATGTTGAAGACCGCGGAGCTCTTGCTGTAAATCACTATCAACTGAAGGGCCAGATCGGCTTTGTCCCACAACTGCTCTTTAACCTAAATTCAGCTGTTAAGGAGAACGAAGATGGTACAGGTGGTTAAACCTAAATTCGGCAGTTGCGGGTCTGAAAATGGCGCATCTGACTAA
>CAZZLV010000031.1:4968-15240 GCA_964655155.1 uncultured Bdellovibrionales bacterium | reverse complement strand
GCAATATTCGGGCTAGCGATTAGGACTAGGTTAACTACATGTAACTACTCAGCAACAGTAGTTTAATCCCCTATTCATGGGCTAACGCTACAGCTGCTGCATTTGCTAAGTAGTTGAGTAATAACTACTTCGACTGGGCTATTTGTACTGCATGCCTTAATGTGGTATCTCCTCCACTTTACTTTATTCTACTGAACTCTACTCAAGTAATGTAGTGCAATACTGGTCAAGAAATTATGGTAGCCTTTCGTTTCAAAAATGTGTGCCTAGAGTCTTGTGCCATAACCATTCCTCCCCAGGTGCTTACCTCGGCGGAGATCGAGGATAGATTGGCTGAGGTATATAAAGAGCTCGGACTCCCTTTTGGAACCCTCGAACGCCTGACCGGTATAGCTGCACGCAATTTTTGGGATCTCTCAGAACGACCAAGCGCTCTCGGCACCGAGGTAGTTAAAAAGGCGGTCGAGGAATCTGGATTTGGAATGCAGGACATGCGGGCGCTACTAAGTTGTGCGGTGACCCGTGATTACTTCGAGCCGGCAACCGGCTGCATCATTCATCGCAATCTGGGGATGCCCGAGGACTCAATAGCACTCGATGTAAGCAACGCCTGCTTGGGTTTCATGGATGGGATATTCTTCTTAGGTAATCTGATAGAGTCTGGTTATATCAAAGCCGGAGTGGTTGTATCTGCAGAACACACCCGGGTTATAGTTGAGAATACATTCAAGAGCGTGCTTGAAGGCAAGACGCTGTCCAGAGAGCAGTTGTTAAGGATGTTGCCGACTTTTACGATCGGTTCTGGAGCCGTTGCCTATGTGTTGTGTCACGAAAGCATTTCAAAGCACAAGCATCGGATCCTTGGTGGTGCGACAAGATCTGCAACTCAGCACTGTGAGCTATGTGTTGGAAATGTCGACTACCATCTTGTTGACGGCCCACCACTTGGCCCCGTGATGGAGACAGATTCTTCTAGATTGATGGCAGCAGCAGCGTTGCTCGGTAAGCAGACCTGGAGTGATGCATCAGAGGTTCTTGGCTGGGCGAAGCAGGATGTTGATCACGTCTTCTGTCACCAGGTCGGCAGGCAGGTAAATGAGGCCTTCTACAACACCCTAGGGCTCGATCACACAAAGGAGTTCGTCATCTATCCGACTCGAGGCAACTTGGTTTCAGCGGCATTGCCAACTGCATTTGCTATAGGTATTGAAGAGCGAAAGCTGCAGAAGGATGAAAAGATCGTCCTGACCGGATTTGGTTCAGGACTAAATTCACTGTTTCTCGGCATCGAGTGGTAACAAGAGGTCATAGCGTGGTAACGAGAGGTCATAGCGTGGTAATGAATGTATTGGTGATCAAGGCATCCCACGGTTAGCTCATGTCGCCACAACTACTCCCATTTCAGTCGCGTTTTGTATCAGTTGCTGGGTACAGAATGCACTACATCGATGAAGGCAGTGGTCCAGTTGTTCTATGTTTGCATGGCAATCCTACCTGGTGTTTTCTCTATCGTAACGTTATCCGTGAGCTACGCGATTCGTTTCGAGTTATAGCCCCTGATTTTCTTGGCTGTGGCTTATCTGATCGAACTCCAGGTGTGCGCTTTAAGGCGATTGATCGGATCAATCAACTTGAGGAGTTCGTTGCCGCTCTAGGGTTAACAAACTTCTCAATGCTAATGCATGATTGGGGTGGCCCGCTCGGCACGGGCTTTATGCTCCGTCGACTCGATTCAATAGAACGGATTATCTACCTTAACACCACGCTTACCGAGACCGAGAGTTTACCGCCGGTCATCAAACTGGCAGCGATGCCAGTTGTTGGCAAAGCGCTTACTCGACACACGGCTACATTTGTCAAGCTCACAACATCGATGGGCGCCCACAAGAAGCTTACCCCTGATGTTAAGGAAGGCTACCTTGCGCCATATACAAGTCGCAGACAAAGAGATGCGATTTGGGACTTTGTAGATGATATCCCGTTTGATACAGATCACCCAACTTACTCCCAGATGGTAGAGATAGCTGCTGGCTTGCCGGAGGTAGCTCGAAAGCCGGTTAAAATCATCTGGGGACTCCGCGACCCATGCTTTCATCGTGAGATGCTTAGTAAGGTAGCAGCGCATTTTCCGGGAGCTGATATCTTGGAGGTAGGTGATGCCTCGCACTTAGTTCTTGACGACGCACCGCACGTCGCCATTCCAGCTATTAAAGAGTTTCTGTCCAGGCCTATCTCATCGGCGAGATTGGGCTCTGCGCAGCAGGCCGCTCGCCAGGAGGGTAGTATCCATGTGATCTACGATCAGGTAATGCGTTTGGCAGAGGAGCAGCCCACACTCTCAGCAGTTATTACTCCACGCTGGGTGCGCGACCCAATCAACGGCAGTGCGTTGCACTATGCGCACACAACCTATGGGGAGCTAGGAAAGCTAGCTAATCAGTACCAACGCGGACTCGCTGATGCAGGGATAGCTCCGGGAGATCGTGTGTTAATGTTGGTTACTCCAGGAGCCGACTTTTTAGCGCTCAGTGTTGCGATCGCTGGTCGTGGCGCAACTGCTGTGTTTGTTGATCCCGGTATTGGCCTTGAGAGACTTACCAAATGTATAGAGGATGCGCAGCCACACGCATTTATTGGATCACCAAAGGCGCACATTCTTCGACACTTAAAGCGTCCATTGTTTCACAGACTCAAGTTTTACGTTACAGCGGCTGAGTGGGCCTTTTCGCGAGGTAAGTCGCTCGGTCACTTTAAGCGTTTTGCTAATGCGCCTATAGCTCCTGTGCCACTGCCAGTGCTTAAGAATGACGGTAGCCTAAAAGCTAATAACGTAGCGATGATAGCCTTCACATCGGGAGCGACGGGTACGCCCAAGGGCGTTGTCTTTACAAACGAGATGCTGGCTGCGGAGCTTAGCCTTATCCGCGATGTGCTTGGCCAGCACGCAGGAGCTAGAGATCTCACTTTGCTGCCGATATTCGCTCTGTTTAACGTAGCACTTGGGGTGGCGAGTGTGTTCCCTTCTATGCCAACAGGTAAGCCGTTGGCGCTTGACCCTGCGCAGGTTGTAAAGCTTGTGCATGATCTGTCGATTGATAGCTCGTTTGGTTCGCCTACTTTGTGGAATAAGATCGCTGAGTACACCTTCAGGATCGGTACTACCTTGCCGACAATGCGTCGGGTGTTTATGGCCGGGGCGGCTGTGCCGGCTGCAACGCTCGCCCGAGTTCAGAGCGTGTTGCCTAATGCTCTGGTATCCACTCCGTACGGTGCTACAGAGGCACTTCCGGTAACGTACGTCTCAGCACCGCAACTCGCAAGCTCTCAGAGGGTGCAGGCGGCGACAGGTGAGCAGGGCACTCAGGTCGGTGCTCCAGTTTCAGGAGTAGAGGTTCGAGTCATAAAGAGTTCGCTTGACGCTATTGAGACCATTCACGATGCAAATTTCCTACCCCCTGGAGAGATAGGCGAGGTGATCGTCTCAGGTGCAAACTGTAGCCCCGAATACCTCAATCGTCCCGACGCCAATCGCCTGGGTAAGATTATCGACCCAGAGCGCGGCTTCTGGCACCGTATGGGTGACCTGGGTTACCTTGATAGAGAGAACAATCTTTACTACTGCGGACGCAAGTCGCACTCTGTTTACACAGCAGAACGTGCCTTTCACAGCGTTCCGATTGAGGAGCTTTTTAATCAGTTGGCTAAGGTGCGGCGCACTGCTCTCGTTGGAATTAAGGCGGGTAGAGAGCCCGCACTTGTAGTGGAGCCGCTACCAGAGTTTTGGCCCGAGACGCAGGCGCAGGAGGAACTTTTTCGCAATGAGCTGCGAGAGCTAGCTCAAAAGAGCCCTCTTACAGCCAGTATCACAACCTTCTTTTTTCATCGATCTTTTCCGGTCGACGCACGACACAACGCCAAGATCTTTCGTGAGCAGCTTCAGGAATGGGCAGAGCGAATTATAAGTGACCAGCAACAGGCTGCCTAGGTTATGATAGAGCGTTACATTATCACCGGGGGCGGCGGCTTTGTAGGCAAGGCGCTTGGCCAAGAGTTGGTGCGACGAGGATGCCAGGTAGTCAGTCTGGCGCGAAGTGACTATCCTGAGCTGAGAGATTTGGGAATAGAGACTCGTAGAGTCGATCTAGCAGACGATCCATCGCTGTGGTTCGATTTACTCCGTGGAGCTAAGGGAGTTTTTCATACTGCTGCCAAAGTTGATATGTGGGGAAGGTATAACGATTTCTTCCGCACGAACGTCGTTGGAACGCGTAATGTCATCTGGGCCTGCAAGCAAGCTGGGGTTCGCAACTTGGTTTATACTAGCTCTCCCAGTGTGATTCACGACGGTAAGAGTCTTGAAGGGGTCGATGAGAGCTATCCATATCCGCAACATGCGCATGCATTTTATCCCGAGACTAAAGCGCTGGCAGAGCGTGAGGTTCTTGCTGCGTGCGATAAAACCGATTTGCGTACTGTAGCGTTGCGGCCGCACCTGATCTGGGGGCCCGGTGATACTAACTTGGTTCCGACCATCATCGAGCGCGCTCGAGCGGGGCGGCTAACGAGGATCGGTAGTGGTGGTAATCTTGTTGATCTCTCTTACATAGCTGACTGTGTATCAGCGCACATCTTGGCTATGGATGCTCTTCAATATGAACCCTCGCCGTGTCTCGGTAAGGTGTATTTTATAAGCCAGGGTGAGCCGGTCAATATGTGGAACTGGATCGATGAGGTGTTGCTTAGAAGCGACCTGCCGCGAGTATCGCGATCGATTCCTGTAGGTCTTGCTTATGGGCTGGCCTGTATTATGGAGAACTTAGCTAGGGTGTTAAACGTGATTGGGGTCAACTATACGCCGTTGTTGACGCGCTTTCTTGTATCAGAGATGGCAACGCACCACTTCTTCTCGATTGATGCAGCGCGTCGCGACTTAGGCTATGCGCCATCTTGTTCGATAGCAGAGGCGCTTGAGCGCACATTTGGGGCTAAGGAACAAACCTAAATTCGGCAGTTGCGTGTCTGAAAATGGCGCAGGTGCTCAAAAGCACGAAGGATTTTGAACTTTTCTTAAGGCGCAACCCTGGTACCGTCAGGGTGAGCGACGAAAATTCAAAAGCCGCAGTGATTTTAGCCAGATGCGCCGTTTTCGGGCCCGCAACTGCTGAATTTAGGTTCAATCTTTGGAAGGCCCGCCGCGTTCCAATCCCGATGGCTCACAGATCAGCGCGCGCTAATAAATTCCCGCACCTCACAGCACACTCCTAGCATCTAAAAGCTCATATCAGAATATGCTTGGTGCCCCATGACCCAACTAAACACCCCAGAAAGCGCGGAACAGACTGGCACCAAGAGGTGGTTTAGGCGGTTTCTGCGCCCTTTTTACAAGCAGTATGTTGTAGTGCTGCTGATAATCCTCGTTTTTAACATCGGGCTAGCGGTAAGACCGTTTTCAAAGCCGCTGCCATCTGCAGCCCCTGCCATCATAGAGCAGGTCAGGAGTGGAAACTTGGGTGGGGAGATCGTCCTGTCGAATCTTTTTACTCGGGATGGATCGGCTCAGATAGCTCCAAAGAGCGATCTTATAACTATTGAAGAAGTACTTAGGAACCGGAACATTAGGGCGGTTTTTAAGCTCTATGTGCCGCTTAAGGGTCGTAGCGGAGAGGATATCAAGCGAGATACAGATTTAGGTGTATCACGCTCAGTAGCTATTAAGCGCTGGTTGCTAGAGAAAGAACTTCCTAACAAGTCGTTTGATGCCGTAGTTTTGACGATTGATTATCCTGGTGCCACCTCCAGCACTCAGAGGGTGGCGGTTGCTCTAGAGACCCTTAAGAATTGACCCTTAATTCGGTAGTTTAAAAATCATAGTAACTACTCACCGAATTTAGGTTAAACCCCGGCACCGTCAGGGTGAGCACCGAAAATTCAAAAGACAAAGTGATTTAAGTCAGATGCGCTATTTTCAGACCCGCAACTGCTGAATTTAGGTTAATATTCCCACCCCGCTTTGCTCCGCAAAGCCGCCCCTTATAATGGGCTAAAGCTACAGTCGATGCTCGTGCTGAGTAGTTACAAATCATCAAAGTAGAAGCCTGACCCCAGCTTTGCTGGCAGTGAATGTTGCCGGGCAGAATAGCTCTGCCACTCTTAGACTGCGGCATGTTGCTTAGAACTAATATTGCACGAAAGTGCAAGATTCGGGCGAGCAAGTGCAAGGAAGCACTTGCAAATTCCGAAGCGCAGCGGAGGAATTTGGAGCCTACAGTTTGTGTTGGCACTATAGGTCCCACACAAACTGTAGGCGATACGGATTAGGTTCCATATTTTCACGGTCTTTTCCTCAAGATTTATCGAGATCTAGCCGTTATCACCAGTATCGTGGTGTGCAGACGTTAAGGAGTATCGCGCATGTTGATATAGTCGCAGTCAGCTAAGGCTTTATTTATGATCGCCTTAATCGCGTCAGAGCTTTTCGTATCGTCGCTACGAGCGATGCGCAAGCTTTGCGGCTATTGTGAACGTGTGGTGCTACTTACCATCTGCTTAACCCTCTTTACAGCCTTTGACGCCAAGGCCGCTAGCGTATCCTCTGTCACATCAACCTCAGCTAATGGGACATACGGAGTCGGTCAGTCAATAAACGTTCGGGTAACGATGTCTGAGGCGGTTACCGTAACAGGTACCCCTCGACTGACCCTTGAAACAGGAACATCAGATGCGGTTATCTCGTATTCGGGCGCACAGGGCACTCCGCTAACTGACCTCGATTTTACCTACACTATTGCCTCCGGCCACACATCAAACGATCTCGATTATTTAGCTACTTCATCCCTCGTCCTTAATGGAGGCTCGATTATTGATAGCGCTTCTAATCCAGCGTCGCTGACCCTGCCAACTCCAGGAGCCGCTAACTCTCTCGGAGCGAACGCGTCGATAGTAGTAGACGGAATTGCCCCTACTGTATCAAACGTAACCTCATCAACGCCCAATGGCTCCTATCGAGCGGGGCAAGCGATATCGATACAGGTAAATTTTTCAGAGGCTGTAACTGTTACTGGCACACCGACACTTACATTAGAGACCGGGGCGAGTGACGCCGTTGTAAATTATAGCAGTGGAAGTGGCACATCATCACTGACATTTAGCTATACTATCGCTGCCGGTGAGAACTCCTCTGATCTTGATTGCCAATCAGCGAATGCGCTATTTCTTAATGGCGGTACTATTGTTGACGTCGCAGGTAACAGCGCCATCAGGACTGTGGCGACAGGGGCCTCCAATAACAACTCTCTGGCAAATAACAAAGCACTAGTTGTTGATACTACGGCACCCACTGTATCAAACGTAACATCATCAACCACGAATGGCTCCTATCGAGCCGGGCAAACGATATTGATACAGGTGAATTTCTCTGAAGCTGTAACTGTCACTGGGACACCAACACTTACATTAGAGACTGGGGCGAGTGACGCAGTCGTAAGTTATACCAGTGGAGGCGGCACATCATCACTGACATTTACTTATACTGTATCGGCCGGGGAGAACTCTGCTGACCTTGACTGCCAATCAGCCAACGCACTCGCTCTTAATGGTGGCACTATTGCCGATGCTGTGGGGAATAACGCTACTAGAACGGTGGCGACAGGAGCCGCCTCTGCTAATTCTCTTGCGAACAACAAGGCCCTAATCATCGACACCACCGCGCCACAGGTAACAAATGTTACTTCTAGCACCACCAACGGCTCATACCGGGCATCGCAGAGTATAAGTATCCAGGTCACTTTCTCAGAGGCTGTAACGGTAAGTGGCACTCCTCAACTTACACTTGAGACCGGGGCATCCGATGCCGTGGTGAATTACTCAAGTGGCAGCGGCACAGCAACTTTGACCTTCACCTATACCATCGCTGCCGGACATGCGTCGTCAGATCTCGATTACATCTCAACTACCGCCCTTACTCTAAATAGTGGCACAATACGCGACGTAGCGGCTAACGATGCCACGCTCGCCCTAGCTGCTCCAGGTACTGCAGGTTCACTAGGTGCCAACAAAAATTTGGTCGTTGATACAACCGCGCCTACTGCGACCCTAAGCACTTCATCATCCAGCCCCACTTCGGTCTACCCGATCCCCGTTACAATAACCTTTTCGGAATCGGTCTCTGGTCTGGTGCTCGCTGATTTCACCGTTACAAATGGATTTGTCCACAACCTGGCAGGCAGTGGTTCTAGCTATACCGTTAGCGTAATGCCGACTACTAATGGAACTGTCGGTATAACTCTGCCGACCAACGCAGTCTCGGATACAGCAGGCAATGGAAGTGTTGTATCATCCACACTCTCGGTTGATTTTCAGACCGTTGCGCCAAGAATCACGGGTGTAACTACATCAACCGCTAATGGCTCCTACCGAGCCGGCCAAACTGTGTCGATCCAGGTTAATTTCTCAAGTGCTGTTAATGTTACGGGGACCCCTCAACTAACACTTGAGACGGGCTCCAGTGATGCGGTTGTCAACTACGCATCGGGAAGTGGAACCACAGCGCTTACATTTAGCTACACGATTCAAGCCGGACATACCTCAAGCGATCTCGATTATATCGCCTACACATCTTCTTCCGCACTCTCGCTTAATGGTGGCGCCATAACCGATTCAGCGACCGGAACCTACGATGCAGCACTGCTTCTACCTAACCCCGGCGCATCTGGTTCGCTTGGAGCAAATGCTGCGATTGTAGTCGATACAACAGTGCCGACTGTGGCTAACGTCAACTCAAGCACTACCAATAACTCTTATAGAGCCGGGCAAAACATCTCTATTCAGGTGAATTTCTCCGAGGCTGTAACAGTCACCGGCACCCCTACTTTAACACTTGAAACCGGCGCCTCCGATGCTGTTGTGAACTACTCAAGTGGAACTGGTACTTCATCGCTAACATTTACCTACACTATCGCAGCCGGACATAACTCAGCAGACCTGGATTGCGTGGGGACAAATGCACTCTCTTTAAATGGTGGAACAATTAAGGATGCAGCTGGGAATGATGCAACACTTACGGTAGCTGTCGGTAGCGCCACAGCTAATTCATTAGCCAACAATAAAGCGCTAATAGTCGATACGGTTGCTCCAACAGTAAGTAACGTAACTGCCACTAACGCCAACGGTAGTTACAAAGCCGGAGTCACCATAGGTGTTCAAGTAGTATTTTCCGAAACGGTGCTTGTAGCTGGCAGCAGCGGAGCGGCCGTATCGATATCGCTCCTTACTAGTTCTGCAACGACGGTAAATTACACTTCAGGGAGTAATTCTAGTACGCTGCTCTTTAATTATAACATAGCTGCCGGGCACTCTTCGAGTGATTTAGCATATGCATCAGCTAGCGCACTTACCAGAGGAGGCAGAACTATTCGTGATGCCGCAGGAAACGATGCGGTATTGACCCTTGCTTCACCTGGCGCTGCTGGTTCGCTCGATTTTAATAAGGCTATCGTGGTAGATACCACAGCTCCAACTGTCTTAAGTGTAAGCACCACAACTGCTGATGGCACTTACAGAGTTGGGTCACCAGATATACCGATAACGGTAACTTTCTCCGAGGCAGTGACGGTTACAGGAAGCCCCAGACTTCAGCTAGCGGTTGGCGGAACTATCTATGCTACATATAGTTCAGGAAGTGGCACATCGGCGCTGGTATTTACCTATACAATCGCGGCGGGTAACAACACTAACGATCTTGATTATTCAAGTATCTCCGCTCTGCAGCTAAACTCAGGAACTATCCGGGATGCAGCTCTAAATGATGCCACCCTGACACTGATAACCCCTGGTGCTGCTGGTTCTATCTCAAATGCCAGTAATATCGCGATCGATACTACAAGCGCAACGGTTACGAGCATAACTACCACAGCTGCTGATGGATACTATACAGTTGGCGCAGTAATAGATCTTGAAGTTAATTTTAGCGAACCAGTTGTTGTTACTGGCACCCCACAATTGAACCTTGAGACTGGAGCAACGGATGCGATCGCCAGTTACACCGGCGGTAGTGGAACAACAGCGCTTACCTTTAGGTATACCGTAGCCGCTGGGGAGAGCTCTGGCGATCTTGAGGTAGTAAGCTCAAGCGCGCTTGCACTTAATGGAGGCACCATCCGTGACGCGGTAGGCAACGATGCCACGTTGACTCTTACGCTGCCGACTTTAAGCGCTACTAGGGCTATCGTGGTAGATACCACAGCTCCAACTGTCTTAAGTGTAAGCACCACAACT
>CAZZLV010000031.1:0-4868 GCA_964655155.1 uncultured Bdellovibrionales bacterium | reverse complement strand
GGCTATCGTGGTAGATACCACAGCTCCAACTGTCTTAAGTGTAAGCACCACAACTGCTGATGGCACTTACAGAGTTGGGTCACCAGATATACCGATAACGGTAACTTTCTCCGAGGCAGTGACGGTTACAGGAAGCCCCAGACTTCAGCTAGCGGTTGGCGGAACTATCTATGCTACATATAGTTCAGGAAGTGGCACATCGGCGCTGGTATTTACCTATACAATCGCGGCGGGTAACAACACTAACGATCTTGATTATTCAAGTATCTCCGCTCTGCAGCTAAACTCAGGAACTATCCGGGATGCAGCTCTAAATGATGCCACCCTGACACTGATAACCCCTGGTGCTGCTGGTTCTATCTCAAATGCCAGTAATATCGCGATCGATACTACAAGCGCAACGGTTACGAGCATAACTACCACAGCTGCTGATGGATACTATACAGTTGGCGCAGTAATAGATCTTGAAGTTAATTTTAGCGAACCAGTTGTTGTTACTGGCACCCCACAATTGAACCTTGAGACTGGAGCAACGGATGCGATCGCCAGTTACACCGGCGGTAGTGGAACAACAGCGCTTACCTTTAGGTATACCGTAGCCGCTGGGGAGAGCTCTGGCGATCTTGAGGTAGTAAGCTCAAGCGCGCTTGCACTTAATGGAGGCACCATCCGTGACGCGGTAGGCAACGATGCTACGTTGACTCTTACGCTGCCGACTTTAAGCGCTACAAAAGAGATTGCAATTGATACTACAGCTCCAACTGTGAGTATCACGACTTTAGCCCCAGCTATCACTAATCTCTCGCCGATAACGTATACAGTCATTTTTAGCGAAGATGTAACTGAATTTTCAAGTCAGGACATCACGGTCACAAATGGCACGGTGAGTAACTTTACACAAGTAAACGCAGCCAACTACACATTTCAAATTACGCCAGTAATTCAGGGAGTTGTCGAGGTTTCCGTTGCGGAGGATCTAGCTAAAGACCTGGCACTCAACCCCAACTCTGCGTCGAATCTCGTAACTGTCACATACGATAGTGTTCAACCTACGGTAACTCTATCTTCATCAGCAGCAACAAGGACTAATACCTCTCCGATACCTATATCGATAGAATTTAGTGAGCTAACACAGGGCTTCTCAATTAATGATATCTCGGTTGTAAATGGAGTTGCTGGCAGCCTATCAGGGAGTGGTACAAACTATACGTTCTTGGTTGCGCCGATTGGAGAAGGGGGTGTAGAAATTTCTATCGGAGCTGCAATGTTTCAGGATCTCGCCGGAAATCCAAATCCAGCATCGAATCAGCTGTCACACGTGTACGATACTATGCAGCCCTCGGTCACTGTATCAAGTAGCGCCCCTTCTCAAACAAAAGATGCGCCGATACCCTTTACCATAACCTTCTCAGAGTTAATCGCCGACTTTACGGTATCTGATCTCACAGTAACGGGTGGCACGGTTTCATCTCTTAGTGGTAGCGGCTTGACTCGACAGGTAAATATCCAGCCAGCGGACCAGGGAGTTGTGCAGGTATCTATAGCCGCAGGTCTGGTGTTTGATCTAGCTGGCAATCAAAATTCCGCCTCTAACACAACCTCAATAAATTATGACTCAGTATCTCCGAGCGCTCCAGTAATCATAGCCCCGGCTGAGGGTGCTATTCTAATTGTTAGTCAACCTGTACTATCAGGAAGCGCGGAGGCTAACTCGGTTGTTGCCGTGAGTGCGGGAGGTGAGAGTATCTGCTCGAGCGCCGCTAACGAAACTGGGGCGTGGAGCTGCCAACCATCAGCGCCCTTGGCGGATGGCAGGTATGCGCTATCGGCAGTCGCAACAGATGCCGCTGGCAATTCAAGCTTACCGTCAACAGCGCGGAATATTGTGCTTGATGCCAACCGGCTAGCAGCGCCTACGCTAGCAGACGGCTTAGGAGAGATAACTAGTGATAGTACACCTTTTGTTTACGGATCAGGCCCAGCTAATAAGCGGATCTCTATAAGAGAGGGGCAAACGACACTTTGTGTTAATGATACCGATTCTAGTGGAACCTGGAGCTGCGAGATTGCACCACTATTAACCGGTCAACACAACCTAATAGCTTGGGCAACTGATACATCAGATGATACTGTATCAGATGACGTTTCGTTTACGGTACTAATCGGAGTGGCGTATCGAGGTGTAGTTCTGATGACCAACCGATCAGGAACTCCGCTAGAGGGAGTGAATGTTTCTTATCAAACAGCTTCTACTACTACCGATAAGCGCGGAGTATTTGATCTTGCAGTGCCTGATCAATCAGGGGTATCGCCAACTCTATCAAAATCTGGGTGGTCGATTGCACTCCAAGCTGATTCGCCGGACGGCGATGGCTTTTACAAGTACCTTGCAACTCCAGCGCTTGAGGCCAAGTCTTACGCGATATGGGACGCGCCTGCGAATAAGCCGACTCATATTCTAAAGATCCTCAACAAGAGTGAATCGAATTCTGGATTTAAATGGTCAGTGTATAGCGCAGACGGCGCGCCGCTAAGCTCGGCAGATGATATTTCCCTCGGCGCATTAAGCGATTATAGGGTCGACCTATCGACAGTGCTATCAGCCGGATCTAATTCCTATGGATTTATCGAAGTAGAGACCTCAGGCGGTCGATACGATGGTGAATTTGAGTCCTTCATATCAGGATCGAGCGATACTCAGTTGAGAACTGCGACGATTAATTCACTCTCTAATGCGCTTCAAGGGCGTTCATTTGTGATGTTTGATACAGCATCCGCGGCTGCAGATACAGAAGCTGAAGTCCAGTCGGCTGAGAATGTTTTGCTCATATCAAACTTAGATGATCAGCCACGATCCTTTGCTGTTATGTACCACACTGGTGGAGGTGTGGGGCGTGGCACAACAAGGCTAGATCTTGCGGCTCGAGCCACAGGTCGAATTGAGCTTGGCGGGCCGAAGCAGGCACGCCCAGTAGAAGGTCTAATCGAGATCGTACCAGATGATGCAAATGCATTATATGCCGGTATCTTAAGACGATATGGCTATAGGTATCGAAGAGATAAAAATAGTGGAGATTTAATACGTAGTAATAATTTCTTCATTATGAGCGATGTTGCTCGAAAGGCTGCGATAGGTGAGCTCGTAATCCGCTCTGATTACTCAAATACAATTAGCGCTGCCAATTATATAGAGCTCGCTAACACTGGTGACGAAACAGCCAAAATCACCATTACGCACAACGGTTCGCGATTTCAGAGAGTGCCAACGCGAGCTAGAGGAGGTTCAACCAGCAATGCCCCAGCTAATTTGAGAAAAATTGCGAGTCGTTGGGAGCGTCAAATAACGATACCGAGTCGCAATACCACACGTGTTCCGTTTTCTTCATTTAGAGGCACCAGCGCTGAAGGGATAATTAGGTTTAATAGCAGCGAGCCAAATACGGTGATAGCGAATGTAGTGACCCATCAGTACACATCGAAGGGGCTAGTTAATGCCAGTAAGCTAGTGCCACTGGAGGAGGTATTCGGTACTGAGCAGGTAGGCTTCTATGATCCTCGGATACCAAGCGCACTTTGGCTAGCAAATGTTAGTCAGTCTCAGGTCAATACCAATCTTGAATGTATCGTTAGTGGCAGGGCAGTACGTTCGCTGCTTTTATCGATACCACCGTATGAATCGTTAGTAGCCCGCCTAGCGCCCTGTTTTGGCCCTGCCAGTGTGGGTGTTGCTCGTCTAAAATACCGCGATAATCTGGCAAATCAAGCCGCTGTAGTCATTGATCGGGTGATCGCTAGAAACCCAAAGTATCTAAGTTATCGACAACGTTTGCGGTAATCAGGCCGGTGTAAGAAAGCCTCTTACGGTGCGGCTTTAGCCTCCAAAACCACCCAGATCAGAGTCCCAGGTGAATACCTTACCGGAACCCTTTGAGTGCGAAGCAGTCCCGGTAAATCCTGTCGGGCGAGTAGTAATCGCCAGGCTTACTCCGGCAGAGAGCTTCTTGATTCCGGGTAGCTGCGTACAGCTATCACTCGAGCACGCAAGATACGCATCGTGCTCAAGAAAATAAGCCTCCTCAGCCATCGCTACTGATCGCAGATCCATCTCAGCGCGACTATCAAAGGCGCTAGCACGATAGCTGGCGTAACGTGGTAGTGCTACGGCTATTAAGGTACTGATGATCCCCATAACGACCAGTAGTTCCACAAGCGTAAAGCCGCTTTGAGTGGTTGAGTAGTGAGTATTCATAGTTTATCCGTAATAATTAATCCGTAGCTGCTCAGTTTCTTTTAGTTGTTATTTATCCTCAATTCGGCAGTTTAAGTGCCTAACCCGTATTTTTCACGAAGCTCGCTGCGCCCGCCGTGAAAAATCCAAATTCCTCGGCGGCACTTCGCAATTTGCAACTGCTTCCTTGCACTTGCTCGCCCGAATCTTGCACCCCCGAATCTTGCACCCCCGAATCTTGCACCTTCGTGCAATAATCGGGCTAATTTATGGTAAATGATTCTACCCTTCTTTGCCCCGCAAAGCCGCCCCTGACTGATTTCCACCGTCATGTCGGATACTAGGAAATTGGTGTTCCTATTTTTAGCACCTGCGCTATTTTAAACCGCCTTAAACTGCCGAATTTAGGTTTAAGTTTAGGTTTAAGTATTTCGGTCAATTTGTAGAAAAGTTGCGTCTAAAATATAAACCTAAATTCGGCAGTTGCGGGTCTGAAAATGGCGCATATGACTAAAATCACTTTGTCTTTTGAATTTTCGGTGCTCACCCTGACGGTGCCAGGGTTGCGCCTTGAGAAAAGTTCAGAATACTTCGTGCTTTTAGCCATCTGCACCATTTTCATCCTCCTTAACTGCCGAAT
>CAZZLV010000030.1:0-15489 GCA_964655155.1 uncultured Bdellovibrionales bacterium | reverse complement strand
GTGATTTTAGCCAGATGCGCCATTTTCGGGCCCGCAACTGCCGAATTTAGGTTTAAAACCGGTGAGTAGTTACATCTGCTTTATATTGCGATTTCTCATACTGGAAAGCAATTAGCGAGAAAGCACTTTTGTGGATTACAACCCTCTACAGTAGCTCGATCACTGATGGCTGTTATCCCCGGATGACGTTGGCTGAGCGATTATACTGCTCTTTACACACCACCGATATGAAACACCGCATCTTATCCTCTATAATCATCATGGTACTAATCTGCTGCATATCTGGGTGTCTCCGCTACACTCCATCGCACAAGGAGCTGCAGCGAGAAACATCTGACAACAAGGAAAAAAAGGTCACGCTAGGCAGTGAGAGCGACTTTACTAACTACGAAAACGTACTCTCGCAAAGGGTGCATAACCTACTGAGCGAACGCGCACACCTCTTGGAACAAAGCTCAGCTCAGGTCGGATATCCGGTCGGAAATGGGGATGTTCTTGACGTTTCTGTCTTTGGTTTTAGTAACCTCTCTGCAAATACCGCAATTGCACCCGATGGATCGATTATTCTGCCACTAGTTGGCAGAGTCGCCGTTGGCGGACACCCCCTTGAAGAGGTGCAAGATACAATTACACACCATTACTCTAAGTTTATCCGTGGGCCACAGGTTCTCGTCTCATTGAAGAGCTTTTCTACCAACAAGGTATCGATAATAGGAGAGGTGAACAAACCTGGAACATACCCGCTCACCCGTCGCGGCATGGTACTCACTGAGATTCTTAGTGAGGCTGGAGGGCGAACTCCAGCAGCAGGATCGCGCATTATGCTCCTACCTGCTCCACGACTCCGTTCTTCCCCTGTATCGAACGCCTCAACGCCCTCGGTCTCGTTCGTCCAGGCTGCAGCAACCGAACCCGCAAGTGGCATCGAGGTCGACATGGAAGATCTACTCGGCACCGTTGACCGGATGCCCCTTAGGGTGCCTCTTATACCGGGCGACACTATCGTTGTGCCTGAGGCAGGCACATTCGAGGTAGATGGAGAGGTCAGTACGCCCGGTTCTTATAAGCTAACCGGGAGAACTTCAGTCATCGGAGCAATTGCCGCAGCTAAAGGGTTTACATATTCAGCAGACGTTAACAACGTTGAGGTAATCCGTGATGTCGGTTCCGGGCGCAAGGCCTTGGTGGCCCTCGACCTAGAGGAGGTAGGGCTGCGCGGTGGACGAGATATTCGTTTGCGACATGGAGACCTGGTGAGAGTGCCAAGCCACTCCAGTCGCTTCCTAAAGCGTCAAGTCGTTGAGACCATCAATGGCATCTTCAATGGATTCGGCGTCAACCAACGCATGAACTAAATAGCCCATAAAACAAGGCACAGATATGTCTTTTAATCACAAAAATTTACCAGCTTCCGTATTCAATGACGAATCGGATATAATGACCTATATCGCCATCCCACGCAGCGACTCAAGCGCATCCTACTCATTCCCTGAACCAGGAGAGCTCTCCTTATACCTAAAGGTGCTAAAGAAGCATTGTAAGTTAATCCTCACGTCCGGATTAGGGTTGGGAGTTGGAGCTCTCTGCTTCTGCCTGATGACTCCGCGCTCATTCACTGCTGACACAACGATTGAACTGCGTGGCCACGCTCCAATCTTGGCCAGCATTCAATCCGAGAACCTTTTCGGTAGTGACTCTCGAAAGGTAGAATACATTAAAACAACCGTTGCAAAGTTGAAGCTTACAGGACTAGCTGATGCAGTGCTTTCGCGCAGCGATCTAGATCAGGAATTGCGGCAATATTGGAGAGAGCACCGCTCTCTACTCTCTTCTATAAGATCTATTTTTAGACTCTTCCGTCCATCGCCATCGAGCGCTGCTGATCAGATGCTAAAGAAAACTGGTGGCCGTTTCCAACACTCGGCCTCGGAGATCAACAAGTACCTCTCTCTCATAGATATAGCCCCTGTCCACGAGACAAATCTGGTTCACATAAAGGCCACCACCACTGACAAGGCTATATCACAGAAGATAGCAAACATGCATGCGACAGAGTTTATCGAGCACCTCAAGCGCGAACGACAAGGTGCCATTCAATCCAATGTTGAGCTTCTAAGGGTTCACAGCGATGCTCTGCGCGATAGAGTGGCGCAAGCTGAAGAAAAATTGGCCTCTTATGCTGCATCGCACAAGCTGCTCTTGGCACGAAATAACGATGGTAGCGGACTCAACCATCGACACATTGAATCCTTGGCTCAGATGCTAGCCGATGTTACTGGTAAAAGAATAAGATCCGAGAGCACTATCATTCAAGCAAAACGACATAAGGAAGATGAGGGCACATTCTTCGACAATGAAATAACGCAGCAACTGCGTGCAGACCTCAAACAAGCTGAGGCTGAGTATGCTAGTCTTGGCAGCCAGGTGACCGCAGCATATCCAGGCATGCGCGAGCTTCAGGCTAAAATGACCTCTCTGCGAAAGGCAATTCGTGACGAACGCAGACAAGCAATCGAAGCTTTGCAAAGCCAGTTTAATGCAGACATGAATGCTGAAACAGCTCTACGAGAACAGATTGAGTCTGAAAAGGCAAAGGCTCAGGATGTTGCAAAGAAGCTGATTCAGTACGATGTACTCAGCAAGGAGGCCTCCTCTCTACGAGATCTCTATCAAGCGGTTCTCAAACAGGCAAAAGAAGTTGAAATGAGCGGTGCTGTGACAACATCAAATATATTTGTCGCTGACTATGCATCTCTTCCTACCTCACCAAGCGCTCCAAAGACCAACATAATTGTCATTCTGGCAACTCTGGTTGGCATGAGTGTTGGCGTGCTGACAGCCTACATTATTGAATCGCTGGCAGATACAATAGCCACGTCCGAAGATATTCACCAAACTCTCGATCTCCCAATTCTCGGAGTCGTTCCAGATTTTGCTATCATAGCTAAAGAGCGTCCTAAACATCTTCCCCACAATACTGACCGCTCTGCCTCTCAACAAGGTGATCCAGACGACCAATTAACAACCTCTGTTCTGTTAGGATTAGAAAACTCGCTATCTCACAAAGCCGAATTAATAGCGATCTCAGCTCCACATACAGCTATTGCCGAGGCGCTGCGAACAATACGCGCCAACGTATTGCTGTCATCCGCTGATTATCCTCCGCGAGTTATTATGCTCGCTAGCTCAACTCAAGGCGAAGGCAAGACCACGATGCTATCTAACTTGGGTGTTACCCTTGCTCAAGCAAACCACCGAACTTTAATGATTGATGGCGATCTAAGGATGGCTGGCCTAACCAAGCTTTTTTGCGACAATGGCGCTTGCACTGCGGGCCTAAGCGAGATTCTTACCGGTCAAACTCCGCTTGAGCGAGCCATCCATCCGACTAGCGTACCCCAGCTAGACCTGCTACCTGTAGGAGCTCAGCCGCCGAATCCTGCTGAAC
Organism: uncultured Bdellovibrionales bacterium; assembly: GCA_964655155.1. GTDB lineage: Bacteria > Bdellovibrionota_C > UBA2361 > UBA2361 > OMII01 > OMII01. The sequence goes on along the minus strand of CAZZLV010000030.1, from coordinate 12,041 downwards.
TGGTAGGCTCGGAAAAGATGAAAAGTCTCCTGACGGGTCTAAAAGAACGATATGATTTCATCTTGGTAGATAGTCCACCAATTATGGCGGTGGCAGATGGGTTACTATTGTCACGCATGGTCGATAGTGTTCTGTTCGTCGTCAGATGCGGCGTAACGCCGAAACCAGTAGCACGCGAAGCGCGAAATAAGCTAGCCAGAGTCAAGGCCCGAATTATTGGCATAGTCCTTAACGGAACGAGCACACAAAGTAATGACCAGGAGCGCTTGATTGCATATGGAAAGAACTACGGGGCTCTCAGGACCTAGAGGCAAAACCAATCGCTTCCAGATACGAATCTAACACCAAGCGCTCATCGAATTTCTCCTCTGCCAGACACCTGCTGCGCTTCCCAAAACGCTCTAATGTGGCCGTGTCACACCGCGTCAGATAGTCTAAGGCATCAACAAGCGATGATGCGTCGTGCGGTCGCACGAGCAGTCCGTTATCTCCTGGTCGCACAGTTTCGCGGCATCCCTTCCAGTCGGTTGTCACTATCGGCTTTCCACAGGCGAGTGCCTCCAGTAAGGAACGCGGCACCCCCTCGTTATAAGTGGAAGGTAGTACGACCACATCTGCCTCTCTAATTAGCGGCAGAGGATCGTCGGTTGAATGTAGGTATCTGATAACTCCTTCACCATGCGCACTATCGATCCGCTTGCGGAGCTCACGCGACTCATATCTGGAATTATCCTCTGCCCCCAAGATCCAAAAAGTTGCCCGACTTGCATTACGGCTGCGAAGCTCTCGCGCTGCTTGGATAAAATGATCAAAGCCCTTTTGTGGTAGCAGTCGTCCAAACATGAGGAAGGCGCGCTCACCTCGCGCGGCCCGCGGAATCGGCGCAAAGCGCTGAAGATCAACCCCTGAACCGGGAATAACCTGGGCTCTGCGTTCGTCGACCGCTCCGCTTTGACTCAGCCTCGATTTATCCTCAGCATTCTGAAAGAAGACAACATTAGTCCTTGCTAATGCTACTCGGTAGAGCAACGTAAGTGCACCTGCCACCCCTATTTTGCCATCAAATAGCTGGCCCAATCCAGACACATTCGCCACGTGGTTGAATCTCAGACCACGACGGCACAATCCTGCGTAGAGGTTGCACTTGACCGTGAACGATAGCACAGCATCCGGCCGAGCTTTGAAAAGCGCTCTATAGATACTTGATAAAGTCCACGCCTCAACAACAGGCGAACGACCACTTCCATCCATAACGATCGGAATGAATCTTACTCCTAGCCTTTTCACTCTTTCAGTGTAGGCATCCTCTGGCGCAACAACCGTAACATCACAGCCTACCGACTGCAGAGTTTGGATCAGATTTTGCCTCAGCAAAAAAACATACCATGACGAGTTATACAGAATGACTATGCGCATAATTTCCAAAAGGACTCTGAGATACCTTATCTCTAAGATCTTCGCTGTGATCGTTGATACAGCGAGCGCTACGGATACAAATTTATTCATAGGATTGTTATATGAAACCGTTTGCTAAAAGAGGGATTGATATCGTTGGGGCCGGGAGCTTGCTGCTAGCACTATCGCCGGTGATGTGCATAGTTGCTGTAGTCATCAAGGCAACCTCACCAGGTTCAATACTATATAGTCAGCTCCGGCTGACTGAGGGCGGGCGCACTTTTACACTGTGGAAGTTTCGCTCTATGCGTGCGGATGCTGAAGATCTGTCGGGAGCCGCTCTTGCAGCTCGTGAAGATAATAGAATAACACCGGTAGGTCGAGTGCTTCGTCGAACGCGCCTTGATGAACTGCCACAGCTCTTTAACGTTTTGCGTGGAGACATGTCGCTAATCGGGCCTCGCCCTGAACGTCCAGAGATAGCCATGCAGCTTTCCCAGGCGATACCTCGCTTCAATCAACGACTTAAAGCCAAGGCCGGGCTTACCGGATTAGCGCAGGTAATCCAAGGCTATCCTGATGGTGTGCACGGATATCGGCGTAAAGTGGGGCTCGATATAATTTACATTAGAAAATGTAGTCTTTTGCTCGATCTATGGATCGCCTTAAGGACAGTAGGTGTAGTTCTATCAGGTTCTGGCGCGCGCTAGGCCGAATATTGCACGAAAGTGCAAGATTCGGGGGAGCAAGTGCAAGGAAGCACTTGCAAATTCCGAAGCGCAGCGGAGGAATTTGGAGCGTTTTTCACGGCGAGCCCAGCGAGCTTCGTGATAAATACGAACTAGAGCAGCCCCTTAAATAAGTGATTTTTCAACAATCAATCGCGCAAGGTTTATAGCGCATCTGTACGTAGCGCGCCTTCAAGTAGCGCATCGAACCAAATGGCACACAGTTAGCCGCTAGAGCTATACTCATGCACCACGCTAGCGCTGAAATGGCGCTAGCAGCGAGTAAGACCATAGCAGGGTACTGTGTATGCACTCGCAGAAAATGTGTTGATAGAGAGAGTGCAGCAAAAACCCAAATACTTGCCCAACATCCAACGACATGTGCGCGCATAACGTGCCCGATTTGCGCATCCAGTAGCTTCATGGCCAAGCGGGTCATTGAAACATAGTTCAGCGCTACCGCCACCACCACACCACAAGCCACACCAGCAACGCCAGCTGAGAATGCGCCAATAAGCGCCCCCGCGATAACTAACGCCGAGTATACTGCTTGACGACCAGCATAATGATACACCGCGCCGACCGAACGTACGGCAGTATCACTACATTTGTAGGCAGTGCGAAAGAATACACCGAACGATAGAATAGAAACTACAGGTATGACTCCACGCCAATGCTCACCAAAGCCGACCAACACTATTTCGGGCGCTAAGGCAAACATGACTACCCCTGAAGGCAACGCGACTATGGTCAGCACCTCAAGCGCTAAAAGGAATTCAGCCGCGAGTTGCTCTCTATCGGTTTGTTTGCGGGCCATCGCTGGAAACATAACACGCTCAAAGACCTGACCTACGTACATAGCTGGCAAGGTCATCAGTTGGTAGGCACGGTTGTACATACCTAGGGCCTCGGTTCCCAAAAGTCGCCCAACTACGAAGTTGTCTCCCTGAAGCGAAAAAAAATTAAGCAGTCTACCTAGACTAAACCCGAAACCCATACGAAACAGGTACCTCAAGTGATGCCACGAGATCGTACGCCTTGAAAAGGGAGGAGCTACCCATACCAGAACAATTAGCCGTACGGCTTTCAAAGCTACTTGTGCACATACCAGGGACCACACACCCCAGCCAGCTAATGCTAGCGTCGTGCAGACACCAAGCATGCCAATACAGTAGGCAAGGTTATCGGCAAGCATGATCTCTCGACAACGTAGCTCTCTCTGAAGCAGCGCCTCCGGAATGGCTACAATCGCTTCAAGTAGACACCCCAGACTTACTACGCGGATAATTCCTGCCAGTTGAGGTTCTTCGAAAAAAACGGCAACAACATTCGAACACAGAGCAACTGTTATGGTCGATATCAGCCCTAATGCTAAACTCATCCACCATGCGGAGGAGATCATATCAGGCATGGCGCGCTCAACCTGCACAAGCGCTGGGGCTATGCCGCCTTGACCTATTCGCTCGACGAAATTAGTGCAAAGGAGCGCAAATCCTAGAAGCCCAAAGTCACGTGGTGTCAGGAGGCGGGCAAGAATCATAAGTGCCGCAAGCTTCAGAACCCCCTGCAACGCCACCGAGGCATAGGTCCACTGAAATCCACGCACGATTCGGCGCGCCTGACTACTTGATGGAGATACCATTTTGAAAGATTGTGAAAAAAACGCATGCTATAGCGTTTCTCAAAAGTCCGTAGCGATATAGCGGCTTTTGGAAAACGCTATCGATTCGCGGATGCGAATCAAAACAACAACCTATGGTGATTTACGGCAAAAGCCTTGCCAGTTTTACTGGCACGGACTTTTGCCGATCACTATAGACGATTTGCATCATTGGCGCTATGCGCTAGCACAGAAGAAAATCTGGCCCTGTCCGCTATACTCCACCTCCCTATGCACGAACCAATAGAAAGAGTGCCGCGATTTCTTAGTACACTCGTCTCTTGCTATGCTTTCCTAATACTTGTGCTATTCCTCTGTGTTGGCGATCAAGCTCTGGGACACGCAGGTATTTTGCCCACTAGCCCTACCCTACTCTGCTTGCTGCTCTTGAGTCCATTTGGTGCACACCTCTTCATCCGTCACTGTGTTGATCGTCGCACCCCCGGGCCGTTGGCAATAATAGCGAGTAACTCGGCTGTGCTGTGCCCTCTTGTGCTTGTAGCTCTCTGTGCGCTAGCCCTATCGATACTCCCAGGTACTTATTGGGAAGAAGGAGGCAAATGGGTGTTCCTTATTCCCTACGGCGCATGCATCGTCTGTATTGCCACACTGGCTGGAGAGCACGTAAACACAAGACCGGTCTTACGGTGTTCAATCCTCACAAGCCTGATTATGTTGGCCTACTCAGTATGGTACGATACGGCCCATCCTGGCACATTCGCCCCGATTACCAATCGCGCAGCAGGCTTTCCTGGCAACGCTAACTTTGCGGCACTTGTAGCAGTACTACTTTGTGCAGCCGGTCTAAACTTTGGGCACTCCAAAGGCTCCCAACTAAACGCCAAACCCACTAAGCAAGTCCCAGCTCGAATTCCGATAATCCGCAAAGGCCAGCATCAACTAGCCATACTTCTCATAAACGCTTTACTGCTACTTACCACATTCGCCATCATCTGCATGACGATGTCGCGTAGCGGTATCGTTAACTTCTGCATACTCATCGCGCTCTTCTCGTTCTATCGACTGTGTTGCTCAGGTCTATCACCTAGACAGCAGAGCATGGAAGTAATCCTTCTCGTTTTCGCAACTCTGGCGGCAGTATCATTCCTAGTGGCATTTTCACAGATTAGCGTCGCGAATCAGGGCAATTCACGGCTCAGTCGGTTGCTCAATAACCAACCGGTCGACGACGGTTCAGCCGGCACGCGAATGGATGCGCTGCAAGAGGGATTAGCGCTGATAGAAGCCGCACCACTCTCAGGCCATGGCACGGGCTTCTCCCGCACCATGTCGGAGCTTCCGCACAACATCTACATTCAGCAGTGGGTAAACAACGGCGCTGTCGGTTTACTGCTCTACTTAGGATTCATGACCAGCGCCTTTTGTACCTTTCTCTATCGGGGCTCAAGAAACGGTATTGCTCTGATCATCATCGCCGCAATCGGTGGAATCTTTAGCCATAATATCCTAGACCAACGACCCTTTCTGATATTACTCGGTTTGTTGCTGGGGATCTCTGCACGGGACAGCCGTCACTTTAAGAGGCTCCCGACCGCACTGGGGTTAGAGACCACCCGGCGCGAGTGAGTTAGCGACGCGCCACGTCTACTGGAGCCCCGCAAGTTCAAGATACTTGGTCGTCGCGAGCTCAGCCCCATATCGTCGCCATACGCTCTCGCGGGCGATATTCTGCTTGGGTAGATCTATCGACCTTAATATCGCTGCGGCTAAGGCATCTATATCTCCTACTCCAACTAAGCTTCCCAGTCTACCGCTATCGAGGATCTCCGAGGGGCCGCTCTTGCAATCGGTGGCTACTACCGGCGTTCCGAATGCTAATGCCTGAATTAACACATTAGGCAAACCTTCATAGTGAGACGCCAGCGCAAACACTCTAGCTCTATTCATAAATGAAAATGGATTAGCAAAAAAGCCAGGCATGGAAACATCAGCAGCAAGCCCTAGTCTCTGTACTTCGCTCTGTATGCGAATCCGCTCCTTGCCTTCACCAAGAATCACCAAACGCACACGTCGGGCTTGACGCACCTTTCGAAAGGCCATGACCAGGTCAAGCATGCCCTTGTGCTGCTCTAATCGACCGGCGCTTAAGACAACTGGGATATCATCCTGCTGAAACCACGGGTGCGCTGGAGATTCCTGACCAAAGCGCCGCAGATCCTCAGTAAGAACAGGAGTGGGAATTACCTTAGTAAGACGATCCAAGCTCTTGTTCAATTCAATTAATTCCAATCGCACCCCTTCCGATACCGCTATAATCCCAGAAGCACGTGGATAAGCATATGGAATGATGCGACCAGATATGTAGCGGCCTATGCTATCCTTTTTTTCTGCTCGCGGCGCATTTGACTGGCGCACGATAACGGGACAACTAGCCCGAGCCCAACGAGCCGCGCACACTGCGGCGATATTTGCATGGGTAATCGTTGCGAACAAAGCATGCGGCTTGACCTGGATCAGATAACGAGCAAGCCGTGGAATCGCCTTTAACATTCTCGAACAATCGAGATCCACCACCCGAACCCCACGAGGAATTCGACTAGAGTGCGGACCTTCAAATCTAGTTAATACCAGGTCAACGTCAATTCCACGCCGGGCTAACTCCTCCCCAAAAACCAGCATCGCCCGCTCGGCACCACCACCGTGCACGCTAGGTAAAAAAAGTGATACCAAATTATTCGACATCTCCTGCAGCCGCTCCATAGACCATCTTCTGTTGATCATGCTCCATTGATTAGTGGAGCCTTGCTGCAAAAGCCGATGGATCAACGATGCTTCTGCCTATACCAGTCGAGGGTCTGCTGCAATCCTGTAGCCAGCTCCACCTGCGGCCTCCATGTGAGCGACTTTGCCGCCGATGCGTTATCGATAACGCTGCGCATCTGCTCTCCAGCCTTTGCCGGAGCAAAAGAGACCCCAGCCTGTGGGCATATGCGATCGCGAAGATCCTTTGCCAACCAGCCGATCGATGTCTCTTGCGATGTACCGATGTTAAATTCACCTACTATCCTCGTTTCAACTGCACGGGAAACGGCGTCTGCAACATCCCCAACGTACACAAAATCACGCGTCTGCTCTCCAGTCCCAAAGACGGTGATGTCTTTGCCTGCCAAGAGTCGCTCACAGAAGATAGCTACTACACCTGCCTCACCATGCGGATTCTGGCGCGGCCCATAGACATTAGATAAACGTAGCGATGTGCTCGTGATCCCCCAAACGCGCGACCAAAACTCCAGGTACATCTCCCCAACTCGCTTAGAGAGCCCGTAGACGCTCTCTGGGCGAACTGGATGGCTCTCCGGAGCTGGATACACCTCCTGCTCGCCATAACAGGCGCCACCAGACGATAGAAACACCACATGTGCCTTGTTTGAAGTATGGCACAGCGGCGTTAAAAGATTTATGAGTCCCGTCACGTTAATATCGGTATCAACTGATGGTCGGTCCATGCTTATGCGCACAGAGATCTGAGCCGCTGCATGAACCAGCACATCAGGCTCGAGGCGCGCTACTAACTCTGATGCCTGCTCGGATCGAATATCCAACTCGTGCAACTCTACCTCGGCTGTCAAGTTCTCCTTGGAACCACTCGAGAGGTCATCAATAACATGAAGCTCATTTCCCGATCTCAAACGATCCACTATGTGAGAACCGATAAAGCCAGCACCGCCAGTAACGATAATCTTTGCCATGCTACACCACGCTCCTAATAGCTACATGAAGAAGTAGGAATCTGAACAACTTAAGAAATGAACAAACTGAGGAGAATCAAAACGGAACGCGCCCTGAGGGATTCGAACCCCCGACCCTCTGGTCCGAAGCCAGATGCTCTATCCAGCTGAGCTAAAGGCGCACAGATAAACGGAAAAGCCGAGTAAAAGCCTACACCAACTGCCAGCAAGCCGTAAAGAGCCCGACTAGCCCGTATTTTTCACTAAGCTTGCTGCGCTCACCGTGAAAAATGCTCGGAAAAAGGCCATCCATCGCCTTTTTCCTCATCGCCTACAGTTTGTGTGGGACCCATAGTGCCCACAAAAACTTTAGGCTCCAAATTCCTCCGCTGCCCTTCGGAATTTGCAAATGCTTCCTTCCACTTGCTCTCCCGAATCTTGCTCTTTCGTGCAATATTCGGACTAAGCATAATCACTCTTGCTTGCAAGCTCAACTCGGTAAAAGCTACTGTTCTATGTTGGCGCGAATCCTTAAACGTCTGCTTAGCTTACGCTACCGCATTACCGTCACCGGCCTAGAACAGATTACCCAAACACATGGGGTGCTGATCCTACCGAATCACCCCGCTGAGATAGATCCGGTTATTGTTACAACTCTGCTCTGGGAGACCCTACATCCACGTCCGGTCGTTCTGGAGACCGTATACCGATTGCCGCTGCTTCGCCAGATTCTAACGCGAATTAGGGCGATCCCTATTGCCGACATGGACTTTGATTCTGGGCCATACAAACGACGAAGAATAGAACGAACTCTGGGGCAGATAGTTAAATCACTTGAATACGGTGACAACATTCTGTTTTATCCATCGGGGCGACTCTCGACCAACGGAACAGAGCGCATCGGTGGAGCCTCCGGGGCACACACAATCATGCGCGGATATCCAAATGCGAATATTGCCGTCGTTAAGATCCGTGGACTCTGTGGCAGTATCTTCTCAAAGGCAACAACCGGAGGTGCAACTCCAGACGTTGCCAACACATGTCTGCGTGGCATTCGGATACTTCTGCAGAACCTATTGTTATTTACACCAAGACGGCCTGTATCTATCGATATCGCGTTCAATCCACGCGGGTTTCCACGCGACGGAGATGCACTAGCAATCAATAGATATCTTGAGGGATTTTACAATTCTCCTGACCCGGAGACTCCTAGTCTAATATCTCATAACTGCCTATTCACCCACTTAGCAGACTTGCCGGAGCAAACGCCCAATAACGCTTCGCTTGAATTGGTACCGGCTGAAGTGCGCAACAAAGTTCTCAACCACGTAGCTCACGTAGCTCAAGTACCGTTAACCACAATTACGCCGGAGACGCGTATTGGAGATGACCTCGGCATCGACTCACTTACTACTGCCGAGCTTTTGGTCTGGCTTGACCGTGAGTTCGAAGTACACGATGTAGAGCTATCTGAGTTATTAACCGTTGGCTCATTGATGAGAGCAGCAGGTGGTCAACTTAGCCCGTCAAATTCACGAGCCCAATTCAAAGTGCCCGCGTCTTGGAGCTATGGCGACCAATCTCGGGCACAACCAGAACTGCGATCTTCAACCACCATACCAGAGGCTTTTCTGATAGCTTGTTCACGCTTTGAGAAAAGAGCTGCTATTGGCGATTCGCGCTCAGGAGTTATATCCTGGGAGAGTACCAAACTCAAAGTAGTCACTCTGGCTCGATACATGACTCAAGTCCCCGGGGATCATGTGGGTATCTTGCTGCCCGCCTCAGCAATTGGCTCAATCGTAACTATGGCAGCGATACTTTCCGGCAAAATACCGGTCTTGCTCAACTGGACGGCTGGAAAACGCTCATTACTGCACGCATGCGATACAACCGGCTTGCGGGTGATATTCACTGCAGAGAGCTTTCTAGATATCGTACCTACTGATCTAGATTTTTTAGAGGGTAGATTTGTGCTTCTCGAGAATGTGGCTGAAGAGATGCCACTAAAAGACAAGGTCGCAGGAAAGCGACTCGCGCGCGAATCAACTCTGCAAATTCTGGAAGCATTCGGTCAAATAGGTCGCAATCCGAACTCAACCGCAGTCATCCTATTTACAAGTGGCTCAGAGGCGCTACCGAAAGGTGTTCCTCTTACACATCGCAACATAATGTCCAATGTGCACGGAGTGCTAGAGGCTTTCAGCATCTCACGCGATGACGTTCTTCTCGGCTTTCTTCCACCATTTCACTCTTTTGGGTTAACGATCTGCACACTCCTCCCATTGATGACTGGATTAAAGGTCGCCTATCACGCTAATCCAAATGAAAGTCGTAAGATCGCCAAGGGAATTGAGATGTGGGGTGCATCCATTGCCGCTGGGACTCCGACCTTCTTGAAGTCGATCTTACAAGCCGGGGATCCGGAGCAGTTTAGAACTCTGCGGGCGCTTATATCAGGAGCGGAGCGAGCTCCGGAGGATCTGTTTAATTTGGCATCAAATATCAATCCTAAGATGCAGATCCTCGAAGGGTACGGAATCACTGAATGCAGCCCTGTTGTAAGCGTCGCAAGGCCTGAGGAGCCGCGCTTTGGTGTAGGTAGGCCGATTACGGGTGTGACATTAGCAATCGTTCATCCAGAGAGCCTTGAGGCGATTCCTGATGGCCAACAGGGGCTAATCCTCATCAAGGGAGCGAGCGTTTTTAACGGCTATCTCGACCCGACCCTCGATCCATTTGTTGAGTATAGAAAAGAGCGCTGGTACAACTCAGGGGATCTCGGTATCTTGCAGAATGGATCGCTGATGATTACTGGGCGTTTGAAGCGCTTCATTAAGATCGCCGGCGAAATGGTCAGTCTAGGTGCCGTAGAAGCAGCGCTCCAAAAGCACGTCGTTTCAGCGGATGGTGGGCCATCGGTCGCTGTCCTCTCACAGGGCCATGAGGGAGACGGCAGGCCTAAACTTGTCGCTTTTATCGCCGGAAATTTATCAATTGAGAGCTCGAACGCATATCTGAAAGAGGCAGGGTTTCCCCCGATAGTGCATATTAGCGAGGTGCGACAGATAGCGAATCTGCCAGTGCTTGGAAGCGGTAAAACCGACTACCAAACCTTAAAAGTCAGCTTAACCTAAACTGATGGGGTCTTTGATATGCCAGTAACCATTCGTTTTCTCGGAGCAGCAGGAACTGTCACCGGATCTAAGTACCTAGTCTCTGACGGCAGATACTCAATCCTGATAGATTGCGGAATGTTTCAGGGAGAGCGCTCCTGGCGTGAAAAAAATTGGGAGGCTCCTAGCTTCAGTCCTGCCGAAATCGATGCGGTTCTGCTTACTCATGCTCATATCGACCATACTGGCATCCTTCCCCGTTATCACGCGCTAGGACTTCAAGCACCCATTTGGTGCTCACCAGCAACCGCTGAGCTAACTCGATTACTTCTTTTGGACAGTGCGCGGCTGCAAGAAGAAGAGGCCTCATTTAGAGCTGATCACAGGCGCTCACGTCATACACCACCTTTGCCCCTCTATACCGAGGAGCAGGCAAGGTCAGCAGTCACACTACTCAAACCAACTCCGATTAACACCTCTACAACGATTGCCCCAGGAATCTCAGCTCAATGGTCACTTATGGGTCATATCCTTGGAGCCTGCTCAATTTCTCTCACAATCGGCGGAAAGCGAATTGTATTCTCCGGTGACATAGGGCGTTATGACACCCCAATCCTAGTTGATCCAACCCCTGTGGAACTGGGCGACCTACTCTTGATAGAATCAACATATGGCGATCGGATCCACGAACGCGACACCGACCCACACGATAAGCTCGCTAACATTATAAACCGCACTACCAGGCGCGGTGGGGCAGTAATTATTCCTAGCTTTGCAGTTGGACGCACCCAAACTATCCTCTATTATCTTCGGGAGCTAAAGGCCGCTAAGCAGATCGCTGACATTCCAGTCATCATCGACAGCCCTATGGCAGGCGATGCGACATCGATCTACCAACACCATACAAACGAATACGATGATTCTGCGCGAGCGCTCCTCGCAAAGGGCTTTCAGCCATTTCAAGTCCCAAAGGCATACTTCACTCGTGAACGTGCTGAATCAATCAAGCTGAATTCGATCCAAGAACCGATGATCATCATCTCAGCTAGTGGAATGTTGGGTGGTGGTCGCATCCTTCACCACCTAAAACATCGCGTCTCAGATGAGCGTAATACCGTGCTCTTTGTTGGCTTTCAGCCCCCTGGATCACGGGGTGATTGGCTAAAACGCGGCAACACAACAATGACACTCTTGGGGGAAGAGGTGCCAGTGCGAGCTGAGATCGGCGAAATGAGTGGACTGAGTGCCCATGCGGATAAAACCGAGCTAATCAGATGGTGTCGTTCTTGTGTGGGAACGCCGGATAAAGTTGCAGTAGTTCACGGCGAGCCAGAGAGCGCCAAAAGCTTCAGCGCCACGCTCGCAAAAGAGCTTGGCTGGAGCACCGTGGTTCCGACCTTCAATGAGCTTATTGAGCTATAGAGCAATTAAACCTAAATTCGGCAGTTGCGGG
>CAZZLV010000029.1:0-16044 GCA_964655155.1 uncultured Bdellovibrionales bacterium | reverse complement strand
CGTGCTTTTAGCCATCTGCACCATTTTCATCCTCCTTAACTGCTGAATTTAGGATTATTTGGCCCAAGTGCCAAGATCGTTAAGCTAAAGTAACACAGGAGCTTTGCCGAAACTCTCTATAGCTAGGCAGGAAGAGTGCGTCAATTAGTGCAGCTCATGGTTACTTGGGTGACGACGTCAAGTCGCGTTAATTCTCATGGAGGAGAGGTATATGGCAAGAGCGATATTTTCTCACGAGCTCGGTGATCCGGATTTTCAATGGTTATTGACCAGTTTTACGGAGCAGAACCATACAGCAGTTACGGTGGATGCTCCGTGTCTTCCGATAGTGCTTGTCCTGTTGACGGTCGAGGAAAAGGCAGCGGTTTTAACTGACTCGCAGCTTCCGCTTATTCCGCCCGCAGAATCCGCGAGCAGTGACGAAGTGAATGATTCTTCGAAGGAATAGGAATAAGGCCTCTTACGGCATAAGGAAGAGTTCCCCGTACGATTCAGGAAGAATCTCGCACTTATATTTCGTTTGCAGGAGAGACCAAGCAGGTTTATCGCAAAACACCAAATATTCAGCTGGGTCTCTACGCCCTGAAAACTGGCTTAATTTTTTCTCTTGGATAGCAGCGAGTTTGCGTGCTTGACGTTCGGAATATTTGTTCTGCTTGATCCAAGTCAGTAGCCATACAGTGCCCGCAAACAGTATGGCAACGATTACAACGAGGCCAAAGACCATCATCTCGGCTTCACCCCGCTGACCACGCTTAGAGCGGTATCGGCGGGCATTAGGTGTGTGCGGTTGATTGCTGTGCATACCCTTGTATCTTCGTGTTACTCCAAACTGCTACAGAAGTTATTGAAGTTTATAATCCTAAAAATGGCAGTGGTGGGGCTAAAAATGGCCCATCTGCTCAAAATCACTTTGTATTTTGAATTTTCGGTGCTCACCCTGACGGTGCCAGGGTTCAAGCCTTAAGAAAAGTTCAAAATACCTCGTGCTTTTGGGCATCTGCACCATTTGCATCCTCCTTAACTGCCGTTTTTAGGATTTAGGCTAAATCAATAGCTTAGCTATTGTGATGCAATAGAAAGAAGCAAAACATGCCTTTCTGCGGACTTAAAAGGACAGGAACACTCTAAAGGCTACTTGGATTGTAAGTACCTGCATAACTTAGTTGGAAGTGTCCAAAAAGCTGTGCGTTGGTTCGGCTACTGTGTTTGAGCAGGTTCTAATAAGGGGCATATGGCGTTAGAAGACGAAAACGACACCCGGAACGGTGATGGTAGTGCGCGTCGAAAGATTACCTTCCGTAACAGGCAGGCGGCGAATGATCTTGAGCCCAAGACCGATGGTAGTGAGTTGGGCATCGTCAATCCAAACTTTCACTCGACCTATGCTCCTGAAACGATCGGATTTCAGCACGTCGGCAGTCCTGAAGAATTAGAGATCAAGCTTGGCGAAGTGGGGTATCACTGTTTGCCGTTCTATGCGGTGCAGATGTCGCTCCTGCTCAACACTCGCGTAAATAGCGTGAAATGTATCCTGCTTGAAGGTCCGTCAGGATGCGGTAAGAGCTTTATGGCTAAATCTCTGGCCAAGATAACAGGCGCAGAGTTGATGTGTATTCAGTGTTTCAAAGAAATGAACTTGCAGCATCTGATTGAAACGCCATCAACACTTGGGATGGTCAACGCCATGACTGGTCGCGCATCGCAAGATGATGTTGAAAACTTGATGACACTTGGTCCGATATCAAGAGCCTTTCTCATGTCGCAGCAAAAGCCGGTAATTCTGCTGATTGATGAGCTCGATAAGGTTGATGTTGCTATCGATACCTTTTTCTTGGGGCCGATTCAAGACGCTCGCGTATGGTGTGAATCTCGTCCGCCGATCGATGCGAATATCGACAATCTTCTGATAATGTTCACCAAGAACTTCGAGCGACCGATTAATGAGGCGCTTCTCCGACGTGTGCATCCGTTAAGGATGAGGTTCATGGATTCAGCGCTTGAGCGACGTGTATTGGCACCGCACTGTAAGCCAAAGTTGGCAGAAAATCTCATTAAAGTTGCCGATCTGATGCGAGCATCAGATGGAAGCTATCCGTTTGAGCGGCCACCGGCACCGGAGGAACTACTCAAAGCTGCGCACTACCTAACGCACCTTCTTACCTGGGATCTGATTGATTACGCCTTCGTCGGCAAGAACTTGTTTTATATGCTTGCTAAGTCTGAACACGATCGGACGGTGTTCGAGCAGATGATGCGATATCACCCCGATTTCTCAGATCCGCTAGTTCCTGATAATCGCAACGCGACAGCAGAGCAGATTCATGCACGTCTAGGGCGCTGGTTGCTTGAAGGTATTGTAAACGATCCCGATGCTAAGCGCCGCGGAAAAGCATACAAGCCCGAAAAGGTGGGGCTTACAAAGTTTGATAATCCTGAAGAGATGTCACGTCGGCTTGCAGCAGTTGGCTACCAATGTGCGCGCTTTACTGCAACACAGATGTCACTTCTACTGACCTCCCCTAGTGATCGCACCAGAGCAATTCTGCTTGAGGGGCCATCTGGTTGCGGCAAGAGCTTCCTCGCTAAGTGCCTTGCCAAAGCTACTGGGGCTGAGTTTATGTGCTTAAGCTGCTATCACGGTATGAATACGTCACACCTGATTGAAGTTCCGTCGGCCCTTGCTATTGCGGCATCGATGGCGGGACAGGAGATGCAGGCCAAAGAAAAGTTGATGAATCTTGGCATCCTCTCTCGAGCGTTCCTGAAGTCACAGAATCAGCCAGTCATCTTATTGATTGACGAGATCGACAAAGTGGATGGTCATATCGATACATTCTTTCTTGGCCCGATCCAGGATGCGCGTATCTGGCTTGAGTCTCGCCCGCCGATCGACTGTAATGTAGATAATCTGCTGGTGATCTTTACTAAAAACTTTAACCGCAGGCTAGATGATGCATTCCTTCGGCGTGTGCATCCGATGAAGATGAGTTACCTCGATTCAACTCTTGAACGAAGAGTGCTTTCTAAACATTGTATGCCACAATTGGTCAACAACTTAGTCTGGGTAGCCGATCGCATGCGCAATAGCCAGGGCACATACCAGTTTGAACGGCCGCCTGCTCCCGAAGAGCTGCTCGCCATAGGTCACTACGTGCAACGTATGCTTGAGTGGAATTCGGCTGATTTTGCGTGGGTTGGTAAGAACGTTTGGGCTATGATCGCCAAGTCCGAACATGACAGAGCAGTAATGGATCACATGCTCCGATTCCATCCGGATTTTCTCGATCCTCTACATTTAGACGGTAAAAATGCCTCTATAGATGTTATCTATGCGCGTCTTGGACGCATTATTCTTCAGGAGATCGTCGAGGATCCCGATAGAGATCGTCGAGAACGAGCTTGGATGGAGATGGAGTACGCATAGGATACTGTTAGCTGAACTATGGAAGGCTCAGGCGACAAAAAGATCATTTTTAAGAGGGGCATTTTGGCCCCTAAAAATGTATCTATTGACGATGCCGCACAAAGAGAGGTAGAGGCAGCTCTTGAGCGTGAGCGTGAAGAGGCAGCAGCGCAACTTCAGTATGAAGGCGAGGTGTTTGATCAGTTTTATCGACCACTGTCGGTTCAGGGGGGTGTTGAGAGAGTAGTTCAGATTGCTGCAGCACCTCCTATTCCACAAGAACCCCCACGTAGACGCTCGCGTGAGGATCGAGAAGAGCAAGCAGCAAGGCATCAGGAGCTTGCTGAGGCACTCGCACATCAGATTTATCAATTGGCGCAGAAGCAACGCGAGACCGATCTAGATCTGTATTTGAGTGCGTGCAACGTCGTGGTAGCAGATCGGTCTCCACAGGAATCAAAGGAGATTCTCGACCGGGCCAACGAATTTTTCACCGAAACTTACTATACGTTGATCCGCGATCGTGGGGAGCGTCCGGAGATATCGCATCAGATAATCAAGCGTGTGGGTCACGACGGAGAGGATCGGATAACGCGTATCGTGAATGGAATGGATGTTGAGCAAGTAGCGCAGAGCCTGTGGAATCTATACCACGGCCCACATGCTGATAAGGAGCAACGAATTGCCGATATTCTCCTCGATTGTACAGAGCGACAATTGCTTGCGGTTCGTGATGAATTTCTCCGAATTCCTTACAAGAGCCTGGCCAAGCAAGCGCACGCAATTTTAAATGCTCAGACGCCTGAGTCGAAGGCCTCGCTCAGGAAGAGTATCGGCAAGAGCGAGGTAACTGAGCAGAAGCGAATTGCAGCGTTTCGAGCCCGAGATGATGTGCGGGGTTTGCGATATCTATTCCTCGGACGAAGCGAGGAGGAGATGTCGCTGATCAAACGTTTGTACCTCGAGCTAGCTGACCCTGATGCCACAGATGCAGAGGAAGGGCTGGAAGCTCATGTGCGCCGAGTATTTTCCCACAGCGATCAGGAACGTCTCATCGGAGTGCTCGGCGGATGGTCGCCTCACAAGGAGGCAGAGATAATTCATAATCTGCTTTTTCCCAAGACCCTTCACGATCCGATTGATGATACTTTGAGCGATCCACGTGATTCAGTTGACCGCGACCATACACAAGGTATGGGCCCATTTCTGCGATATTTTAAGAAGCATCGGATGTGGAATGATAAAAGGTCAGTTTACCACAGAGTGCTCTCCAGCTATGAGCTGGTAGCAGAGCGTGTAGATGCCCTATCAACTGAGCGCTTTAGATTGACCAACAAGGCACTGCTAGAGATGTTTGGCTATCAGATCGATGCATCTATGTTCGCGTCACGTTGTGTTTTTGATCCGCGTCGGATGGCAATGATGATCGCTGAGAGACTTGCGGTGGCCGGCGATTTTTTTGAGATCATTGCACCGATTCAATTTAGAGAGCCGCGCGACTGTCTAGCGGTGCAGCAGGCGTTCCGAGTAGTGTACGGCCAATCACTTGAAGAGGCGATACAAAAGCGACTAAGTCGCGTAGCTCCCTCGATTAACGATAATGAGCGTGAGGCTCTTATTGATCGGTACGTGCGAGGAAATGGGCGCTGGCCACTCTCAATTGATATCCTTGGTAGGTATCGCGGTATTGAGCCGGAGCCTGGGGTGTGGCAGTGGGAGTATAAGAGTCACGTGGCAGACGAAAAAGCCTCCATGTCGCTGGCAAGTATTATGGATCAGGATTTGGAGCTTGGTGAGTTCGATAGACCGGTGCTCGATTTTTTGGCAAATCACGATTATGGACAGCGTAATCGGATTGAGCGGGCATTTTATGACCTCACCGACCCTAACATGTCGTTGTGCGAGGCCTTGGTGAATTGTCTGTCGACTGAGGCCTATGAGATGGCTTCGCTGCTTTTGGCAGGAGTAGATCTGCACCCGCTCGTCACGGCAATCCACGCTGATCCTAGTGATGTGCGCCATCTGAGTGATCTACCGCCATCGCTGATTCGGCTCGTGCGCGATGCATTTGAACGCGCGCACTTTGTGGCACTCGATGAGTTTTTGCTTCAGCACCATCCGGTTCCGGAACGCGAAGACGATCTCATGGAACGTCTCTCGCTTGTGTTAATGCCAGAGATCTTCGCTGCTCGGGATAGCCTTTCGCGGGTGTCGCGAGCGACGGCAGACCAGATCGATGATATTCGCTTGCTTTGTCGTGGGCCCCTTGGCTTAGTGATGGCCTTTGAACGCGGCTTTGATATGAGTTTTCCCCGACTGCGTGTGCACTTGAAATATGCAGCAGCCAGGATGGCGCTCTCAGCATCTGTGTTCGGCGAGATTGTTTTGCGCTTAGAGGGTGTAGATCCAGAAGTTACAGCGCGAATCTTAGAGTATTTCGATGCGGTAGATATTCATCTGTTGATGTCAACACTCAGGCATTATCAGCATGAACAACGAGTTATCGAGGAAACCTACGATCTACTTAATCCCGATGCTCAGCTGCGCAAAAGTATTAAAGAGATGAAGGTTGATCCAGATCTGATTAACGAGACGCTGCTGCACCTTGAGGGATACTCTGCGAAGGACGTGGCACTCGAACTGCACGAGCTTATACAGACCTACTCCGGGCACGAACTTGGTGTGGCTGTTCTTGCTGTATTTGCCATTCCGACACCACAACGCCCTAATCATCGTATTCCGGATGATCTTAACTGGATGGATGAGATGGCCTACCAAATCCTATTAGCGTATCATCGCGACTACGGATCAGATCTGATGGATGTTTGCCGATCTAAGGGGATCGACACGTATCAACTTGAAGAGTTGACAGGTAGAGTTTTCGGTATGGAAGCCACGTCGTTGGCGAGGGAGCTGTTTACACTGCTTAAAGCCAATAAAGAAGGGGGCTTTGCCCAAATTCCTACCGAACAGCGCATCTGCTCGTACGTGGAGAGCAGGGGCATTCGTTACCGTGCACGCCTTGTGCGAGCCTATAACTCTTACTGGGCGCACCACCCAGGATTTGAAAGTTTGCTAGATGATGTTGCTAATTCATTCAACGATATGGCGTCAAAAAAGAAGCTGCACGCCTTGCTGCTAGGGGTGGGAGCAGAGGGGAAGAGCCGCAGGACACTGCCGATTATCCCGATTCAATAGTGGTCACTGTCCAGCAAATGCAGCAACTGTCGAATTTAGGATAACAACTGCAAAAACTGCTGAGCAGTGACCAATACTGTAGCGACTCTATAAAATACTTGGTAATCTCACCGATATGAGTTTGCGTTTCACTCTTTTTGGAGGCGTTGCTACCGTTCCGGCCGAGAGGAATCCCTCGCTGTACCCGTTGGAAACTAGCGGGCGTGCATGTGAGCAGATAGATCTCTCACAATACCGAGGTAAGGTGGTGCTTATAGTCAACACAGCGTCGCGATGTGGTTTTACCAAGCAATACGATGCCCTCGAGGAATTGTACCAAAGGTATCGCGATCAGGGGCTGATTATTCTTGGGTTTCCTAGTAACGATTTCATGCAGCAGGAGCCGGGCTCTGATGCTGAAATAGAGTCGTTTTGTCGGATTAACCACGGGGTAACCTTTCCGCTGTTTCCAAAGGCTGCAGTGACAGGGGAGGATATTCAGCCAGTATTTAAGGCGCTCACCACCAAGGGCCCGCAGCAACTCCAAGGTAGGGTACGGTGGAACTTTGAGAAGTTTCTGCTCGATCGCGATGGGCGATTGATTGGACGGTGGCGCTCATGGGTCAATCCGCGTTGGAAAGTATTTGAACGTGCGGTGCAAGGTGTGTTTTAGACCTTTCTCCCTCGTCGGGCTTGACTTAAGATATGGGACTAAATTACCTGCGACAGCCCTATATTTAGAGTTTCTCAAAAGTCATTGGTGATCTAGCGGCTTTTGGGAAACGCTATCGATTCGCGGACGCGAATCAAGACAACACCTATAATCCTAAAAACGGCAGTTAAGGAGGATGAAAATGGTGCAGGTGCTCAAAATACTTTGTGCTTTTAGTCATCTGCACCATTTTTATCCGCCTTAACAGCCGTTTTTAGGATAATGATTACAGAATTTGCAAAACGCCATGCCATGTCGAATCTGAAGCTCTCCCATCGCGCCGAAAAGACACCAGCATCACCTATCAGAAAGCTGGCAGGACTAGCTCAAAAGGCGGCTGATAGCGGCACGCACGTTTATCGGCTCAACATTGGGCAGCCCGATCTATTATCGCCGCATGAGTTCCTCGATGGCATATCCCAAGCCGTTAAGCCGATTGTGGCCTACGAGGCATCGCAGGGAAGCCAGCAACTCCTCAGTGCCTGGAGCGGATATCTGAATCGAGGTTTTAACTTGGGAATTACACCTGAGCAGATCTTAATTACTATGGGGGCGAGCGAGGCGCTGATCTTCGCGTTTATGGTGTGCTGTGACCCCGGAGATGAGATACTGATATTTGATCCGACATACGCGAACTACATCGGCTTTGCCGCGATCTCAGGTGTTAGGCTCGTGCCGCTGCCTTGTCCTCCCGATTCTGGAGCTGCGGTGCCAACGAGAGAGGAGATTGCTCGGTATATCTCGCCATATACGCGCGCAGTATTGGTATGCAATCCTAACAATCCCACTGGCTCGGTATGTACTGATGCGCAGCTAAAGATGTTGCTTGAGTTATGTCATCAGGAGGATCTCTTTCTGATTGTAGACGAGACCTACCGTGAATTTGTTTTTGACGGCCTGAAACCGCGGTGTATATTTGAGTTATCTCCGGGGGACCAACATGTTATCGTTGTTGATAGTATCTCCAAGCGTTTTAGCCTCTGTGGTGCTCGGATCGGCTGTATGCTGACGTGGAATAAGGAGCTGATGCAGGCCGCATTCCATATTGCGCAGGCGCGACTTGCAGCACCAACGATTGAGCAGGATGCTGCAGCGCATATGCTTCGTACAGTAGGAGACGCGTATCTTACGCAAGCACATGGGGAATACAACAGACGGCGCAATGCGGCAGTGGCTGCACTTGATGCGCTTCCCGGTGTAAAGGCGTTTATTCCGAAAGGGGGGTTCTACCTTCTGGCACAACTGCCAGTGGATGATGCCGAGCATTTTGCTTCATTCATGTTGACAGATTTTAAATATAATGGGGCTACGACATTTGTCGCTCCGGCTGCGGGTTTTTATATGCACAGAGAGATGGGCCGCAAGACAATACGGATTGCATTTGTTCTAAATGAAGATGATACACGTAAAGCGATATCGGTTCTCGGTGCTGGACTCGTCGCATACAACGCTGCAAATGGAATGCGGCGAGTATAAAAGGTATTCCTAAAGATATGAGGGGCTGTATGAATAAGGGGAGAGTAGCAAGGTCGAGTTGCGCATGGTTCCGCGCTGTAAAGTTAAGAACAATCGCATACTTGCTCGGCGGCGCTTTCATCTGCAATGTGTCCCTGGCTTATGCAGAGCCTGAAGAGCCATATGACCCAGCAGAGTCGGTAAATCGCTTTATTTTTGATGTCAATGACACTCTAGATATTCATGTAATGGAGCCAATAGCTAGAGCCTATAAGAACAATATACCCAATCCGATCCAGAGCGGAGTAAAAAATTTCTTTCTTAATCTGCGCTATCCTTCATACCTCGTCAGCGATATAATTCAGGGTAAATTTGAGCAGGCACTCGATCATACCGGCCGTTTCCTGATCAACTCAACGATCGGGGTCTTGGGTTTTGTTGATATGGCAGAGGACTACGGACTGCCAGACCATGAGGAGGATTTCGGCATAGCGCTGATGCATCACGGAGTACCTGCAGGCCCGTACATCGTTCTTCCGTTCCTTGGGCCTTCGAACGTACGAGATGGAGTTGGACGGATCGTCGATGGGTTTCTCGATCCGATCGGGTGGGTTGGCTACTCCTCGCTCTCAGCTGGAACCAAGGTAGCTATAGCGGCCACGGCGCTAGGGGTAAAGGCAGTTCACACTCGGGCAGGATTGCTTCAGGCGATAGAGGCTGGCAAAGAGAGCGCAGTTGATTACTATCTGTTCGCCCAGGGTGCCTATTATCAGTATCGACAAGGTTTGTTGACTGATGGAATGGACGATGAAGAGGATGTCGTGGAAGAGTCCGAGCAAAAAAACTAAAGGCTATAGCGTTTTTCAAAAGTCCGTCGCGATATAGCGGCTTTTGGAAAACGCTATCGATTCGCGGACGCGAATCAAAAAAGCAACCTATAGTGATTTAGGGCAAAAGCTTTGCCAGTTTTACTGGCACGGACTTTTGCAGATCACTATAGCTAGCCTGAATATTGCGCTAAAGTGCAAGATTCGGGCGAGCAAGTGCAAGGAAGCGATGAAGAAAGAGGCTATGGATGGCCTCTTTCTGACCATTTTTCACGGCGAGCGCAACGAGCTTCGTGAAAGATACTGACTAGGAGGATTATGGGCGTAATAATGAGAGGCCGATATACGGGGGGTAAATCAGTAGAAATGACGCATGAGCCTTCGGGTGCGATTATAACCACTGATGCTCCTAAAGATAACGGAGGTGAGGGTAAGGCCTTCTCTCCAACTGATTTAGTTGGCGCAGCGCTGGGCTCATGTATCCTTACTACGATGGTATTATTTGCCGAGCGTCAGGGAATCGCTTTATCTGATGCTCATTTCAGGGTCGAAAAGGTCATGGGTAGTGAGCCACGACGGATAGCGCAGCTACTTCTCACAATCCACCTACCGCAATCTTTGAGCGAGCTTGATCGGCAAAAGTTTGAGCGGGCCGGAGCAGCCTGTCCGGTGCACAAAAGTTTGCACCCTGATACTCAGGTTATCTTAGAGTTCTTATACGATATCGCCAGCTAGGCCATTTTGAGCACAGAGAGCAGTTCCTCTCCGTAAAGCGACAGCTTCTTATCGCCAACGCCACTGATTCCTCTCAGCGCTGCTAGTGATGTGGGTTTATAAGCCGCTATGTTTTGCAGTGTAGTATCGCTAAAGATCATATAAGCCGGCAGCCCCTTCTCGCGAGCTGTATTCATGCGCCAGGAGCGCAGCTTTTCGAACGCAGTTAGGTCATAGTCGATAGCCCCAAGTCGTTTCCGCTGCTGTTCCTTTTTTTCTACAGTTAAGCGCGAAGTCACCAACGGTGCTTTTAGCATAACGGTGCGTTTCTCTTTAAGAGCCGCGATACCTTGGGGAGTGATCTCAATTACATTGAATCTCTCGGTGTTAATCCTCAGTAGCCCTGCGGATACAAGCTCGCGACCGAAATAGAGCCATTCGGGTTTTGGACGTCCACGCCCGATGCCATAGGTAGAGAGGGTGTCATGACCCCACTTGCGAACCTTTTCATTGTTTGAACCAGAGAGCACGTCCGCTATATGAGCTAATCCGACTGAAAATCCACTGTGCTTTACGATCCGCACGACGCATGAGAGGAGCTTTTGAGCTATCTCTGTGGCATCGATCTCTGTGCGTGGAGCGAGGCAGTTGTCACATGCGCCGCACGATGTGCTGATATTGCCTTCACCATCACGATACGCCTCGCTGAAGTATCGCAGCAGCGACACACGTCGACACTCAGAGCTTTCGGCAAACTGTAGCAGTTGTGAAAGCTGTTTACCTGCAACTTCACGTTCAAGGGGATCTGATGCCTGATCGATAAAAGTTCGAAGCTTAGCGGCATCTGCTGAGCTGTAGAGCAGCACACACTCGCTTGGCAAACCGTCTCGCCCTGCTCTGCCTGTTTCTTGGTAGTAGCTCTCTATATTCTTCGGAAGATCGTGATGGATTACAAATCGGACATCTGGTTTGTCAACACCCATGCCGAATGCAATCGTAGCAACTACAACTCTAATCTCATCGCGAGCGAACTGCTCCTGCCGTTTAGCTCGCTGCTCAGATGTTAGGCCAGCATGGTAGGCCACTGCTTTAATGCCGTGACTGGAGAGATCCTGCGCTACGATTTCAGTGCTGTTACGACTTAAGCAGTAGATAATACCGCTCTCATCCGGATGATCCACAAGAATTTCGCGGATCTGTTTGCTTGGATTTATGCGCGGAATGACACGATAAGAGAGGTTTGGGCGATTAAAGCTTGCAACAAAGAATCTAGCATCTGGTATGCCCAGCATATCGACGATATCTTGACGAACTCGGTCGGTCGCCGAAGCCGTTAAGGCTAAAATAGGGATGTTCGGATGGTTTTCGCGGATCTTCCTTAGGGCGCGGTACTCCGGACGAAAATCGTGTCCCCACGATGATATGCAGTGTGCCTCATCAACGGCAACAAATCTAAGATTCAAGCTGACTAGTTTTTCAATCATGCCATCAAGCAGGAGCCTCTCAGGTGCTAGATAGAGAATCTTAAGCTCGCCCCTATACAGCGCGCGCCAGGTCTCTTTTGCGCCAGACTCATCAACACTTGAATTGAGGAATGCTGCAGGAATCCCGTTCTCAAGGAGTCCGTCAACCTGATCCTTCATTAAGGCAATCAGCGGTGATATTACTAGTGTAAAACCATCGCGAACCAGCGCAGGAAGTTGGTAGCAGATCGATTTTCCACCGCCGGTTGGCAGTAGAGCTAAGGCATCACGGCCGGCAAGGGTTTCTTCAATAATATCGCGTTGTAGAGGGCGAAATGCTTCAAAACCGAAGTGTTTCTTGAGTATCGCCTCAAGGTGAGTAACAGATGCTGAGCTGTCCATAAGAAATCATCATCGCTGACACTGCGCATAGAATATATATAGCTTTTTTCAAAAGTCATTACCGATATGCAACTAAAAACGGTAGTTGCGGGTCTGAAAATGGTGCATTTGCCAAAAATCACTTTGTAGTTTGAATTTCTGAGTGCTCACCCTGACGGTGCCAAGGTTCAAGCCTTAAGCAAAGTTCAAAATACTTCGTGCGTTTGAGCACCTGCGCCATTTTCATCCTCCCTAACTGCCAGTTTTAGGATAGAAGCTTTTGCAAAACGATATCGATTCGCGGACGCGAATCAAAACAATAACCTATAGTGGTTTACGGCAAAAGCCTTGCCAGTTTCACTGGTACGGACTTTTGCAAACCAGTATCCTAACCAGAATATTGCACGAAAGTGCAAGATTCGGGCGAGCAAGTGCAAGGAAGCACTTGCAAATTCCGAAGCGCAGCGAGCTTCGTTAAAAATACGGATTAGGGCGTATGGCTTCAGCCGAGGAGGTCACCAGGTAACCTCAAGCTTAACCCCAACAGCACCTCGACCGGGAGTCCAGGGCTGCACTGTTACCGAGTCGAGTTCATTGCGCTTGGCTAACTCGTTCGATCCAAGCGACAGGCCAATATCATTTAGCGAAGGTGAATCTTTCTCTTGAGGGCAACTACTCTTGTTGTCTATCCGGTTGAATTTGGTGTTGCTTTTACAGTCAACTGCCTTGCCATGCGAGTCGCCTACCAAGTGTTCTTTAAACCGGGAGCGCTTGACCGTTTCTGGTGAGCCAATAGTAGGCTTGACCAAAACGACCGTAATCAGAGATATCTGTAGCAGATACAACAACCGCATGAATACATGGTCGAGCGGTCTCTACAATAGCTTTATAAACCGCGGCGCTTTTGATGATCTGTCTCTAACGCATTGAAAATACGGGGTTTAATTGGCCCATTTTGAGCAGATGCGCCATTTTCATGCCCGCAACTGACGAATTTAGGATAACGAAATGGCAAGTTTAAATGTGATCCCGCGCTCACATGCCGTTTAGAATATTCTCAGTGATGTCTGCCGACGATTTACCAAAAAGAACTGGACCGCGGTACTTCTCGCTCTTATCGATGACGAGGTCATAGTTATTTGCCTTGGCATAGGTCTCAATCTTTGCCATGACCCTCTCAGAGAGTTCTTTGTTGACTTTCATGTACTTCTTCTCAAGGTCTGCTTTCATATCAGCGCGCAGACGCTCAAAATCCCGAGCCTTTTGTCGGAAGGCCTCGGCTTCCTTTGATTCTGCTGAAACTTTCTCGCTCTCAAGCTTATTTTTCAGAGCCTGAAGATCCTTGCCCTTGGCCTCAAGTTTGTTCTTAGCATCCTCTGAGGCCGCGTCGAGCTCCTTTTTCTTGGACTTGGCATCTGGAGCCTCGTTGATAATGCGAGCAACGTCAACGGTTGCAATCCGAAACTCAGCGTGGCACACTGGAGTAACCAGAAAAAAAGCAGCCATGATGATTGAATGGGTTAGATAAGGGATCTTCATATAGTATTCCTAGGGCGCGATAACCAGCGCAAAGATGGCCAATACATGAATGCCAATACAAGTGCCGGCTACTGCTGAGCGGTTAATTATCCTCAAAAGAGCAGGTAAGAAGGATGAAAATGGTGCAGGTGCTCAAAATACAAAGTGATTTTGGGCAGATGCGTGATTTTCAGACTCGCAACCGCTAAATTTAGGATTATGACACCGACCAATATAGTCGTGTTTATGTGCTAGGGCAATGACCGTAGCAGAGGGAGTTTTAGGCCGTCGATTGAGGTTACAAGGACTCCGTAGCGAGATGCGGACAAGTGTTCTAAATTGAACCTCCAAGGAGGCGTTTAGAGCACTTTTCTCACCGCAGAGGCTGCGCTATTCTTCAGCGCCTCTAGCGTTTTTCAAAAGTCATGAGCGATATAGCGGCTTTTGCAAAACGCTATCGATTCGCGGACGCGAATCAAAACAACAGCCTGTAGAGATTTACGGCAAAAGCTGTGCCAGTTTTACTGGCACGGACTTTTGCAAATAATTATCCTAAATTCGGCAGTTAAGGAGAACGAAAATGGTGCAGATGGCTAAAAGCACACAGGATTTTGAACTTTTCGGAGGCGCAACCCTGGCACCGTCAGGGTGAGCACCGAAAATTCAAAAGACAAAGTGATTTTAGCCAGATGCGCCGTTTTCGGACCCGCAACTGCCGAATTTAGGATTATAGTCCTGCCAAAGCAGCGAAAATCAGGAGCCTAGTATGTCAACAAGAAAAGAGCGCGATTCGATGGGGGAGATGGAGGTTCCGGCTGATGCACTTTGGGGCGCCTCGACACAACGAGCGGTGCTGAACTTTGAGGTTTCATCTCTTCGGCTCCCGCAATCGTACATTAGCGCACTTGGGACTATTAAGTTGGCGGCAGCTAAGGCCAACATGGAGCTTGCCCTGCTCGATCGTGAGCGTGGTGAGGCGATCGTTAAAGCAGCTAGAGAGGTGATCGATGGAGCCCTCTACAAGCACTTTGTGGTGGATGTGTTTCAGACGGGCTCTGGAACCTCTACCAATATGAACGCAAACGAGGTGATCGCCAATCGGGCCCTCGAGATCCTTGGCAAGGGAAAGGGGGAGCGTGGATATATCCACCCGAATGATCACGTAAATAACTGTCAGTCATCAAACGATGTAATCCCATCAGCTATTCATATCTCTGCTTACCAGGCGATTGTAGCGCGCTTACTTCCTGCTCTAAGCGAGCTGCACCAGATGCTCGCAAAGAAGAGTCAAGAGTTTGAAAAGATCATCAAAACTGGACGCACTCATCTGCAAGATGCGACTCCTATTACGCTTGGCCAAGAGTTCGGTGGCTATGCTTCGCAGGTAAGGCACGGTATTGCTCGTATTCAGGGCGCATCACAGGGCTTGCTCGGATTGGCGCTCGGTGGCACAGCGGTGGGAACAGGACTCAACACGCACCCAGAGTTCGCGGCTACTGCGATCAAAATTATTGCAGCAGAGACCGGTCATGCATTCCATGAGGCGGATAATCACTTTGAAGCGCAAGCGACTCAGGATGTTGCGGTCGAAGTCAGTGGCCAGTTACGCACAGTTGCAGTATCGCTGATTAAGATCGCCAACGATGTGCGATGGCTTTCATCAGGGCCACGGTGCGCAGTGGGGGAGATCTATCTTCCAGAGATTCAGCCGGGCTCGAGTATTATGCCGGCTAAGGTCAACCCAGTTATCTGCGAGTCTGTCATGATGGCGTGTGCCCATGTGATGGGCAACGATACCACTGTTGCGGTGTGTGGGCAGCACGGTAACTTTGAGCTGAATGTGATGATGCCTGTGCTAGCCTACAATCTGCTTGAGTCGATCGAGCTATTGGCAAGCACTGCACGTAATTTTACTAGAAAATGTGTCTCAGGTATTACCGCTAATGAGGAGCGCTGCCTTGAGCTAGCCGAGAAGAGTTTGGCCACGGTAACGTCGCTGGCGCCTAAGATCGGATATGACAAGGCGGCCGAGCTGGCTAAGAGGGCCATGAAAGAGGACAAAACCGTTAGGCAGGTTGCCCGCGATATGCAGCTCCTCCCTGAAGCTGAGCTTGAGCGCTTGCTTGACCTGATGGCGATGACCAAACCCGGGCTTTAGGCAGCGGTGAATTACGAAAATAACTGCTCAGCAGTCAATGCTGCAAATAACTAAACCCAGCCTCATTCATTTTTGAAAAAAATGAATGAGAATTGCTGGGCGAGCGCAATCTTGGCGTAGCCAAGTTGCGCCGTAGAAGACAACAAACTCCTATGTGCTCGAGCGTGTGAAATTTTAACCTAAATTCGGCAGTTGCGGGCCCGAAAACGGCGCATATGGCTAAAATCACTGCG
>CAZZLV010000028.1:0-16091 GCA_964655155.1 uncultured Bdellovibrionales bacterium | reverse complement strand
AACCCTGGCACCGTCAGGGTGAGCACCGAAAATTCAAAAGCCACAGTGATTTTAGCCAGATGCGCCGTTTTCGGGCCCGCAACTGCCGAATTTAGGTTCAAGCCTTAAGAAAAGTTCAAAATACTTGGTGCTTTTGAGCACCTGCGCCATTTTCATCCTACTTAACTGCCGTTTTAGGTTAAAACACTACGAGAGCTCTAAGATGCCTATACCATTTGCGGATCGTGCTCAGGCCGGGGAATCGCTAGCTAAGGCACTGCAAGCTCATAGCCTCGTCCCCCCAGTTATTGTTCTGGGACTTCCTCGTGGTGGAGTCCCTGTGGCTGCGTGTGTGGCAAGGGCGCTTCATGCACAGCTCGATATTCTTAACGTGCGTAAAATTGGAGCTCCAGCACATGAGGAACTTGCCTGTGGTGCGGTGGCATCAGGTGGTATCAGAGTTTGGAATAATCGGGTTTTGCACACACTTGGGCTTACGCCAGATAAGCTCGCTCATGTGGTAATGAGAGCGGAAGCTGAGCTTGACAAACGCGAGCGTTCAATAAGGACTAAGGATACGCCAGTGCTGGAGCTTGCTGGGTGCGAGGTTGTTATCGTTGATGACGGTGTTGCTACTGGAGCAACGATGCGAGCGGCAATAAGAGCTGTGCGAACCCGCGCGCCACGGCGAGTCATCGTAGCTCTTCCGGTTGGGCCTATCGATACATGTGGTGAGATTGAGCAAGAAGAAGCTGTAGAGGTGGTGTGTCTCAATCGTATTACAGCGGGCGAATTCGGTAGTGTTGGCCGATGGTACCGGGACTTCTCACAAGTAGAGACCGAAGCATGTCGCCAGATGCTGATCGAAAGTAGGTTCAGAAAATGGCAAAAATCATGACTGACAGTGATCTTTATAGCGTTTTTCAAAAGTCCGTCGCGATATAGCGGCTTTTGGAAAACGCTATCGATTCGCGGACGCGAATCAAAACAACAACCTATAGTGATTTACGGCGAAAGCCTTGCCAGTTTTACTGGCACGGACTTTTGCAGATCACTATAGCTCGAATATTGTACGAAAGTGCAAGATTCGGGCTAGCAAGTGCAAGGAAGCAATTGCAAATTCCGAAGCGCAGCGGAGGAATTGGGAGCCTACAGTTTGTGTGGGCACTATGGGTCCCAGACAAACTGTAGGCGATGAGGAAAAAGGTCATGCATAGTCTTTTTCCGAGCATTTTTCAAGGCGAGCGCAGCGAGCTTAGTGAAAAATACGGACTAGGATTGCGCCTCCTGCCAGTCATGACCGCTGCCAGCATCAACCTTGAGTGGAACTTTAAGTTGAATGACCGATTCCATAGTAGACACAATCTGATCTATTAAAACTTGATTACGTGCTGCTCCAAAGTCGGGAGCCTCGATCAATAATTCGTCATGAATCTGTAAGACTAGCTGAGCTCCAGGAAAAGAGCTGCGTAGCAGCTCATCCACACGAATCATGGCAAGCTTTATAATGTCTGCAGCCGATCCCTGAAGTGGGGCATTTACGGCGGCCCGCATGGCAAATCCCTGATCGCGACCACTCGTATCAATTGAGCTGATTACACGTTTACGGCCGTAGATCGTTTGTACCTCTCCTTGAGCCAGAGCGGTCTCTTCTAACCCAGCAAAATACTGCTTCACCTTTGGGTAGCGGTTAAAGTAGCTAGTGATATAATTGCTCGCTTGTGAGACAGGTATGCCAAGCTCGCGACTGAGTCGAAAGGCGCCCATGCCATAGACTATACCAAAGTTAATCGTTTTACCGATTCTGCGGATCTCGGAAGGGACCTCCTCGTCGCCCGAGAGTCCCATAATCTCTCTTGCCGTAGCTGAGTGAATATCCTCTCCTTCGTTGAATGCGCGGATAAGATTCTCATCGCCACTGAGATGCGCCAGTAAGCGCAGCTCAATCTGCGAATAATCAGCGGCGATAAAAAACGATCCCGGCGCGGGAATAAACGCTGAGCGAATCCGACGTCCCTCCGCACTCTGCACCGGAATATTCTGTAAATTTGGATCCGAGCTTGATAGGCGCCCAGTACCTGTGAGGGTCTGATTGAGCCGGGTGTGCACGCGGCCGGTTATAGGAGAGATGTATTCTGCAAGAGCATCGGTGTAGGTAGATTTTAGTTTGTGTAGACTGCGGTACTCCAAGATAATTGCCGGTAGAGCGTGCGTTTCTGCCAACTTTTCAAGCACTGATGAATCAGTAGAGAAGCCAGTCTTGGTCTTCTTAACTCCCTTGGTTGAAATACCCAGCTTATTAAAAAAGAGATCTGCAAGCTGCTTAGGAGAGTTGATATTGAACTCTATCCCTGCGTGTTGATATATTTGAGCTTCAAGGGTCAGTAACTGAGCTGCGAATTCCGCTGACATAGCCCTAAGTTTATCAACATCGACCTTAACGCCGACTCGTTCCATTCGGGCGAGAACCGGAATTAGAGGCACCTCTAACTGCGAGAAGACCCGTTGCAAGTTAGATTCTTCAATGCGACTGCTCAAATACTCTTTAAGCAGCCAAGCGTAGTGAGCATCCTGGCAGGCGTAGCGCGCGGCATCGGCGATAGTCACCTCAGAAAAGTCGCTCTTGTCATGAGTTATCTCTTCGTACTCGATAACTGGTAGACGCAGATAGTCGTTAGCTAAGGCAGTAAGGTTAAAGTTTCTGCTGTCGGGGTTAAGTAAGTACGCCGCTACCATCGAATCAAACCCGATGCCACTCACTTGGACTCCGTGCAGCTCGAGTATGCTGATGTCGTATTTTATATTTTGGCCACATTTAAGAACTGTGGGATCACTGAAGCGCTCTGCAGCGTGAGTGACAAAGTCCTGCCAAAGAACCTGGTTCTCTTTATTCTTGTGGCCAATCGGTATGTAAAAGCTCTCTGTTGAGTTCCAACAGATTGATACTCCCACAATCGCAGCATCGTTTACATCGAGGGACGTTGTCTCTAGGTCAAACGAGAACTCGGGCTGCGTTCGGAACTTTTCGCACCAGCTTAAAAACTGCGAGGCAAGGATCGTTTGATATGAATAGTTGCTGGGTACCTGGGTGTGAGCAGAGTTACCTAGTAGCCCCTTAAATTCTTTAAAGAGTGATTGAAACTCAAATTTTTCGAAGAGCTCAGCCAGGTGAGTTGCATCTGCCTCTTTTTTTGAGAGCAGTGATTCGATGTCGTAAGCACCATCGGCAATCTCCTCTAGAGGCACGTCCTGAGAGACCTCAACTAGGCGTCTAGCCAAGCGAAGCCTCTCGATATGGCTTTCAATACTCTCGGCTATCTTTTTTCGGTTGCGGATCTCAGAGTCATCTTTGAGTGCAGCCACGTTAGCTATTACTCCCTCAACGCTGCCGAATTTTTGAATTAGCTGGGTTGCGGTCTTAGGGCCGACCCCATCGACTCCTGGAACGTTATCGGATGAATCTCCAGTCAGGGCTAAGATCTCAGTGACTTTTTCGGGCCCAACTCCGAATTTTTCAGTTACCTGAGGTGGGCCGTATCGAGCATCTTTCATCGTATCCCAAATCACTACGTCCTCAGATACGAGCTGCATCAGATCCTTATCTCCCGATACGATTACCACTGGCTTATGAGCCGCGCTTAGCTTAGCGGTCAAGGTGGCGATAATATCATCCGCTTCGAAGCCTGGACACTCAAGCACTGGTAGGCCCAGAGCTCGCGATAGTTCGCGGAAGTACGGCATCTGCTCCGAGAGTTCAGGAGGGCACTCAGTTCGGTTAGCTTTGTAGTCTGGGTAGAGATCATTGCGAAAGGTCTTGCGGCCGGCATCAAAAATGATGGCAATCTTGCTAGAGTTGGCTTCAGCCATAGTTTTCAGGATCATCCGCAGGAACCCGTAGAGGGCGTTTGTCGGAAAACCAGCTTTAGTTGATAGCCGTTGGATCGCATAGAACGCCCGAAATATGTAGCCTGAGCCGTCGATGAGATAGGTTGTATCGTGTGATGTTTGCATCCCGCGAGGTTACGAACCTTACGCGGGGTGCGTCAAGCAATAAGGCTTAAGCCTAAAAAACGGCAGTTGCGGGTCTGAAAATGGCGCATCTGGCCAAAATCACTTTGTATTTTGAATTTTCGGTGCTTACCCTGACGGTGCCAGGGTGCAAGCTTTAAGAAAAGTTCAAAATACTTCGCGCTTTTGAGCACCTGCGCCATTTGGAGCATTTTTCACGGCTAGCGCAGCAAGCATCGTGAAAATACGGACTAGGTGGCTAAGCGATGTAGGGCAGGGCGATGCCGAGCCGCTCGTTTAGTGCCTTACGGAGACGATTCTGAACCCCTACTGAAAGTGGTTCCTCAGGCTCACGCAGTTCAGCTGCGCTGGAGACAACGTGTTGGTACGAGGCTAAGAACGCTGTGCAGTCAGGACACTCATTTAGGTGGTTATCTATCGCTGCACGTTGTACCATCGGGAGCTCGCGGTCGACGAAGTCGCCAAGGTGAGCGATCACATCTTTGCAGTCATGGAAATCAAGAAATTTGGTCTGTGAATCGGTATTGTAATTCTTATCGTTCATAATCTAATTAAGCCTCCGCTAGGGATCAGTTGTTTCGTTATTTCACGGAACTCCAAGCGCTGAAACCAACATCGAGTACTTCAAACCAGCCTTTGTCCTGCCAACTGATACCACAACGGATACTGCGGAGAACTGACAAGGAACTACTTGCTTACTACTTGCAAACCTTACGTCTTGGTACGCCACGCTACTACCTTTCCTTCTTTGATTCAGGCCGAGGCAAAAAGGATGCAATTTTGGTACAAATTATTAAAAAAAATATACAATCTATCTAAGTAGCCGATAGAATTGATGTTTTTTTGCTGCAATCTTTACGCTACAAACTTATAGCCCACACCGTGAACGGTTAGGATGTGCTGCGGGTCGTCGATATTTGATTCTATTTTTTGGCGCAGCCGTGCGATGTGGTTGTCAACGGTCCTAGTAGTCGGGTAGGAGTTGTAGCCCCATACCTCATCGAGCAGCTCATCGCGAGTCACCACATTGCCTTCCTTTGAGATCAAATAGCGTAAAAGCCTGTATTCTCGAGCAGATAAGTCAATTGGGTCGTCGTTGCGATGGGCCTTGTAGGCCTTAAAATCAATCACTACATTGGCAAAACGAACCTGGTCTACATTGGCTGTTCGCTGAATTCTACGTAGTAGAGCTTTCACTCGGGCGATAAGCTCAAGCATGCCAAACGGTTTGGCCAGGTAGTCATCGGCGCCTAGATCGAGACCAAGAACTTTATCGACCTCGCTGCTGCGTGCAGTCAATAGTATGAGCGGAGTGGAAACACCAGATATGCGCAATTCGCGACAAGCCTGTAAGCCGTCTTTACGCGGCATCATTACATCCATAATGATAAGATCGGGTTTCTGCTGCCGTACGAGCTCTACCCCAGTTTCACCATCTGGAGCGGTAATTATCTTAAAGCCCTCAAGTTCGAGGTTCATTACGAGGCTCTTTCGGATCAGATCCTCGTCCTCAATTACTGCGATTGTGAAGCTTTCTCCGCGCATTCAGTCCCTGAAGTACTTCCGATATTTACATATATGTCTTCTGTAGGCTGATCACTATCACACCCCAGAAGCACAGCATATACAGCGTTTTCAAAAGTTATTAGCGATATAACGGCTTTTGGAGAACGCTATCGATTCGCGGACGCGAATCGAAACAACAACCTACAGTGATTTACGGCGAAAGCCTTACCAGTTTTACTGGAATTGACTTTGGCGCTCATTATAGAAACTAAGTATAGCCGTAAAGAAGTGCTAATCATATAGGCGATCTCCTTGCTTTTCCCCGACGTTCCCGGTATCTTTTGCTTTCGGTATTGGCTATTCTAGTCCTTTCAGGTGGTTAAGATTCGCCAGACGGGTCGAGCAACGAAGCTAAATGGTTGCTAAATAGTCGGCGTGTTGGGCTATTTATCGCGCTTGTATTCGTGGCTTTATAGCGTTTTTCAAAGGTCCTTAGCGAAGTAACGGCTTTTGAAAAACGCTATCGATTCGCGGACGTGAATCAAAACAACAGTCTATAGTGAGGTGCGGTAAAATCCTT
This sequence comes from uncultured Bdellovibrionales bacterium, assembly GCA_964655155.1. Classification (GTDB taxonomy): domain Bacteria; phylum Bdellovibrionota_C; class UBA2361; order UBA2361; family OMII01; genus OMII01. The sequence continues at coordinate 9,997 of CAZZLV010000028.1, read as the reverse complement.
GCCAGTTTTACAGGTGCGGAGTTTTCAAATTACTATAGAGGTCAGTGAAAGGTAGTTACAAGAAGGTAGTCATAAAAACAAGTCAGAAGAAATAAGTCATAAGAAGTGGTTAAGAGTTATGGCAGAAGATACAGCAAATCAGAGTGAGCCAGCAAAGCAAGTCAGCGCCGGCGCCAAGAAGCAAGCAGAGGTGACTGAGCCGCAGGTATTTGCGATCGTTCGCACGTGTGGCAAGCAGTACCGAGTTACAGCTGGAACTAAGATTTCAATAGATGAGCAGGAGGGAAATCCTGGTGATACGATCACTTTCTCAGACGTTCTAATGGTTGGTAAGACAGGCGGCAGTGACGTGCGCGTTCTGGCAGCCGGGGAGAAGTCTCTTGGAGTTACCGTAACTGGTCGTTTGGTAGCTCACAAAAAGGACAAGAAGGTTATTATCTTCAAGAAGCGTCGTCGCACTGGCTATACCAAGAAGCAGGGTCATCGTCAGGCTAAGAGCGAGATTGTTATTGAGTCAGTTGCTCTGTAAGTTAGACTAATTTGCGTTTGCGGGACTCGTGCGCGCCCCAGTTTAAGAGGGCCAAGCAGGAGGCGCGCAGGAGAGGCACAGTAGAGGTAGCGAAATGGCACATAAAAAAGCGGTAGGAAGCACCCGAAACGGACGTGATAGTCGTGGCAAGCGGCTGGGAGTAAAGAGATTTGGTGGCGAAGTGGTGCGAGCAGGCAACATCCTCGTGCGTCAGCGTGGTAGCACATACCATGCAGGTGATAACGTTGGTACTGGTCGCGACTACACACTCTTTGCTTTAGTCGATGGTGTAGTTGAGTTCAAGCAGGGACTCCGCCAGTACGTTACTATTAGGCCGACTGCCTAAGGAAGCGAGAAGGGCGTGCAATAATCCTAAATTCGGCAGTTGCGGTTCTGAAAATGGCGCATATGCCGTCTTTAGGCGTAATCGAGTGCATGAAATTCATCGATGAAGCAGCGATAGAGGTTAAGGCAGGCAGGGGCGGTGCAGGTGCGCGCAGCTTTCGGCGCGAGAAGTTTGTGCCACTCGGTGGGCCGGATGGTGGCAATGGAGGTCGCGGTGGGTCAGTAATCCTCAAAGCCGATCAGAGCGTACACACGTTGCTCGATTTTAAATTCCAGGCTGTTTGGGAGGCTGGCAGTGGAGAGCCTGGGTCAGGCGCTCGCAAGGACGGGCGTGCGGGAGTCGATGTGGTGATCAAGCTGCCGGTGGGGACTCAAGTATTCGCCTACGATACAATTCGTCAGGAGCACGGTGATCTCGTAGTTGATCTAGATGCTCCGGATCGTGAGTTTACTTTGGCTAAGGGTGGCCGAGGGGGCAAGGGTAATTCATTTTTCAAGACCGCTACAAATCAAGCCCCGGAGCATGCGCAGCCTGGAGAAGAGGGAGAGGGGGGTAGCTACCTCCTTTCGCTAAAGCTAGTTGCTGACGTTGGGCTCGTTGGATTTCCAAACGCTGGTAAGTCAACCTTAATCTCACGCATCTCAGCAGCTCGACCAAAGATCGCTGATTATCCATTTACCACGCTCGTACCTAATCTTGGTGTTGTTCGTGCTAAGGGTGGCAGGAGCTTTGTTGTTGCCGATATCCCGGGGCTGATTCCTGGCGCTAGCGAGGGCAAGGGTCTCGGCATCCGATTCCTCAAGCATGTTGAGCGCACTAAGGTGATTGCTCATCTGCTCGATCTGACGCAACTCAACGAAGATGGAACTGAGGCTGACCTTGAGGAGCTCTTCCAGTGCATTAACCGCGAACTGCGCAATTTTTCAGCGGAGGTCGCGCAACGGGAGCAGATCGTAGTGCTGACAAAAGCCGATGCCGTCTCATCAGCTGAGCGAGTTGAGCACTACCGCTCACATTTCGCAGAGCTTGGTTACGAGGTGGTGGTGATCTCAAGCGTAGCAGGTATCGGCATTGATGACCTCGTTGAGCGCCTTGCACACAGGGTGCAGTAATTTGCCTCTGCCTCTTAAGCGTTGGCGAGTGCCTGGGCCGTTAATTCATTAGTCAGCTTACCATCGAGGCAGGTGAGAGCCTGTTGCATCTCCGGTGATTGACAAGCTTTTTTAGCCCCTTCATCCGCAAGCTTGATGATATACGGTAGCGTTGCTGATGCTAGTGCTATCGTTGAGGTACGCGGAGTTTGGGCCGGCATGTTACAAACACCGTAGTGAATGACGCCATCAACCTCGTAGACAGGTGCGTCAAGAGTAGTCGGACGACTTGTTTCGGCGCAGCCACCCTGGTCGATACTTATATCTATAAATACCGAGCCCTTCGGCATCAAACCGATCATCTCTCTGGTTATCAAGCGCGGTGTAGCCGCTCCTGGGATCAGTACAGCGCCGATCAGCAGATCTGCTGATCGACACGCCTCTAGAAGCGCCTCTGGTGCTGAGGCTACAGTATTTACCCGCTCACCGAATTCTGTTTTAAGAGCAGCGAGTTTTGATTGGTTAATGTCGAGAACCGTTACGCGGGCTCCCATGCCGATCGCTGTTAGTGAAGCGGCGTGGCCGGCTATACCAGCTCCGATAACAACCACATGAGCCGGCGGAGCACTCCCAGCTCCCCCTAGTAACACACCACGCCCCCCGTTTTGCGAGAGGAGGTAGTAGGCCCCGTTCAATACTGATAGCTTGCCTGCCACAACGCTCATTGGCTCAAGTAGCGGCAACCGTCCGTCCTGGGTACGCAGCGTTTCGTAGGCAAGCGCTGTTACTTGTTTGTCGAGGAGCGCCGCCGCAACCTCTGGGAGGCTAGCCAGGTGCAGATAGTCAAAAAGCACCAGATCTGATCGAAAGAATTGAAACTCACTCCGGTCAGGTTCCTTGACCTTGACCAAAAGCTCCGCTTTAGTCCAGACCTCCGCAAGCGTCGCAGCTATCTGACACCCCGCCTGCTTGTAGGCATTATCGGAAAAAGACGATCCCAGGCCAGCACCGGTCTCAATCCAAACCTGGTGGCCGCGCTCAACTAATTGTCGCGCTCCATCGGGAGTAACCGCGACACGTTTCTCAAGGGTTTTTCGTTCTCTTGGAATACCTATTCTCATAAGGAAATCAACTCACAGGCACATCAGTGTTTATTGGCGAACCCGCCAGGTTGTATAGCGTTTTTCAAAAGTCCTTAGCGATATAGCGGCTTTTGGAAAACGCTATCGATTCGCGGACGCGAATCAAAACAACTACCTATAGTGATTTAAGGAAAAAGCCTTGCCAGTTTTACTGGCACGGACTTTTGCAGATCTCTATAGCCCTCTGGCTTCGGGGAGTCTACGCCAACTAGCTCAGATAATCACCGGTAAATCACCGCTTGCGCCAATTTTTTTAGCCGACTTTTGATTTACTTAGTTGCAGCGCTTTACTATAACCGTGCAGTAACACCGGATTTACTTGGAGCCCATGCAGCATTCGCCTAAAATATTAGATGGAAAGAAGCTCGCTCAGGCGGTATCACGCACCCTGTCTGATTCCATAGTTAGCAATGCTAAGAAGATTGGCCGCGGGCCAGGGCTGGCTGTTATCTTGGTAGGTGAGGATCCGGCATCAAAGACCTACGTTGCCTCCAAGCATCGCTTTGCAAAAGAGTGTGGGATCAAAACATTCGACGCCACTCTACCTGCGTCAGTATCTGCCGATAAGCTAGCCGAGGTTATTGAGGGTTTCAATCAGCAGTTGGATGTCGATGGGATCTTGCTGCAGTTGCCGCTTCCTAAGCCACTCGATGGCGCACATTTTACCCGCATGATCGCTCCTGAAAAGGACGCAGATGGTCTCCACCCGCTTAATCAGGGTTTGCTTTTACAGGGGCTACCTGCGCCACGGGCCTGCACACCGCTGGGAGCTATGACGATGATTGACCTGGCGCTCTCTGGAGTTGAGCTTGGCGACTCGACAACTCTGGCGGATATTCCAAAGGCCTCGCTTGCAGGTAAGCGCGCTGTTGTAATCGGCCGATCGCAACTTGTTGGTAAGCCTGTAGGTATCCTGCTTCTTGAGCGTAACGCCACGGTTACATTTGCGCACTCAAAAACGCCTAACATCGCCGATGTATGCCGTGAGGCAGATATCCTCGTTGCGGCGGTGGGGGCAGCGGAGCTAGTAAAGGCAGACTGGGTCAAGCCAGGGGCTATCGTAATTGATGTGGGTATAAATCGAATAGCAGACAAGAGGCTAGTTGGGGATGTCGATTACAACCAGGTGGCACCGATTACATCAGCGATTACACCGGTTCCAGGCGGAGTGGGGCCGATGACGGTTGCGATGTTGATGTCAAATACGGTCGGAAATTGGCTTAGAAGGAATTGCGTAGGCGTTGCTTAGGAATATAGTGACGATAGCTGGAGCGAAGATATGAAGAGAACGCCTTTGTATGAAGAGCATCTGCGGCTAGGTGGTAAGATGGTCGAGTTTGCTGGCTGGGAGATGCCTGTTCAATACAGTGGCGTAGTTGCCGAGCACGTTGCGGTGCGTGAGCGAGTAGGCCTCTTTGATGTTAGTCATATGGGTGAGATCTGGGTTACCGGCGCAAGTGCAGAGAGAGCGCTTGATCTGCTGACATGTAATCGAGTTTCAGCTTTGTATGATGGTAAAGCTCAGTACAGTGCGATACTCAATGAGCAGGGAGGTGTGATAGATGACATTATAATCTATCGCTTCTCATCAGAGCGTTATCTGCTCTGCGTTAATGCGTCCAATGCCGATCGTGATTTTGAGTGGCTCGTAGCGCGCAACACGACCGATGCGGTGTTCACAAACGTGAGCACTGAATACGGGCAGATCGCTGTTCAGGGCCCCCGAGCGATAGAGCTCTTGGCGCCACTTGTTCGCTCGTGTGACCTGACCCAGGTGAAGAGTTTTCATTTTATTGAAACCGAGCTTCTAGGTACCAATGTTATTATCGCTCGCACCGGTTACACTGGAGAGGATGGTGTTGAGATCTTTGTTCCGGCGGCAAAAACCGCTGACCTCTGGAGATTGTTGCTTGAGCATGGAGAGCCTTACGGAGTGGTGCCGTGTGGACTTGGTGCGCGTGACTCGCTGCGGCTTGAGGCAGCTCTGCCGCTTCATGGACATGAGCTGGCTGCCGATATCTCGGCGCTTGAGAGTGGATTGGGCTGGATTATAAAGTTTGACAAGGGTGAGTTTGTTGGACGTGATGAATTGTTGAAGCAACGGGAGCGAGGACCTAAGCGCAAGCTAGTCGGATTGTTTCTCACGGAAGCCGGCATCGCTCGACAAGGCGATACGGTTGATGCTGCTGATGGACGTGGCACGATCGGTATGGTAACCAGTGGTACCAAGACCCCAACGGTGCAGCGGGCGCTAGCGCTGGCGCTTGTTGATAGTGCCATGAGCACGGTAGATACCAAGGTAGTGTGTGTGGTGAGAGGGAGAACTATTAGTGCAGTGGTAGTGCCGCTCCCTTTTTACCGCCGCACACGTTAGTTTGAGTAGTAAGAAAACGGTGGCAAGATAATCGGTAGTATTAATGAGGAGGATAACATGGATTTCCCACAGGAGTACAAATACACCAAAGATCACGAATGGGTACACATCTTAGGAGATGTCGCCACGGTAGGGATTACCGAGTTTGCGCAGGCTGAGCTGGGTGACCTAGTATTTGTGGATCTGCCAAAATCAGGCGCTGCCGTTAAGCAGCACGGAACGATGTGTGTTGTTGAGTCGACCAAGGCAGCCTCTGATGTATATTCTCCGTTAACCGGTACAGTCACATCAGTGAACGATGCGCTTAGCGCTGATCCAAGCCTGATTAATCGCACACCATACACTGATGGTTGGATCGCCAAGATCTCTGGTATTTCGGCCGCGGAGATCTCCGGATTGATGTCTGCTGCAGAGTATAAGGCGCTGCTCGGTAAGTAGAGCTGATGTTTAATCAAGGACAGGGATTTAAATGAACGTAGCTGAGAAGAAAGATTTAGAGGTGACAACGATGGGCGCACGCACGGGCTTTGGAGTTTCTCGTTTTGCTGAGAGGCATATTGGGCTGTGTGAAGAGGATCTGCAGGCGATGGTGTCATATCTGGGGAAGCGGAGTCTCTCTGAATTGATAGATGCCGTAGTGCCGGCGGCAGTGCGAGCTTCCGAGCCGCTTAAACTATCGGCCTTCCCTGTGGCGCTCTCTGAGCACGAGGCGCTACTACGATTGCGATCGATGGCAGAAAAGAACATCGTAGCACGTTCATTTCTGGGGATGGGTTACTACGATTGCATCACTCCACCGGTGATTCAGCGCAACATCTTGGAGAATCCGGGTTGGTACACGCAGTATACCCCGTATCAGGCTGAGATCGCGCAGGGGCGTTTAGAGGCGCTCTTAAACTTTCAGACCCTAGTTATGGATCTGACAGGTCTGCCGATAGCCAATGCATCTCTTTTGGATGAGGGCACAGCTGCGGCAGAGGCCATGGCGATGTCACTAGCAGTGAGCACTAAGGCGATATCGGAAGGGACAACCGCTGAATTTCTTGTGAGTGACACTTTGCACCCGCAAACGATCGGTGTAGTTCAGACCCGGGCTGGAGCTTTAGGTGTTGCGGTAAAGGTACTGCCAGTAGCTGAGTTTAACTTTGGCGCGGAAACCTTTGGCTGCCTAGTGCAGTATCCCGATACTACCGGCGCCTTGTCGAATATTGCGCCAGTAATTGAGCAAGCTCACACAGCTGGTGCGCTCGTGACTGTGGCGACCGATCTCTTGGCTCTCTGTATGGTCAAAGCGCCTGGTGCGCTCGGTGCTGATATAGTGGTTGGTTCAGCCCAGCGATTCGGGGTGCCTTTTGGCTACGGAGGCCCACATGCAGCGTTTTTTGCAACAAAAGATGAGTACAAACGCAGCATGCCTGGACGCCTCGTGGGTGTGTCGAAAGATGCCACTGGTAAGCCAGCCCTACGACTAGCATTACAGACTCGTGAGCAACACATCCGACGTGAGAAGGCAACGAGTAACATCTGTACCGCACAAGTTCTCCTTGCAGTTATGGCCAGCATGTACGCTGTATATCATGGGCCTAAGGGGCTGCGCTCGATAGCCCAGCGAGTTCATAAAATGACGTCAGCCTTTGCTCGTCTGGTAACTAAATCTGGTGCCAAGGTTGTGACGCCAGCTTTCTTTGATACGGTGACGATTGAGCTGGGATCCAAAAGGGCCGCAAAGCTCGCCCAGGATGCAGAGCAGATGCTGTTGCTTGTACGCGAGCTCTCTGATTCTAGGGTCGCTGTCAGCTTTGATGAGGCTAAAGGGATCGATGATCTGGTGCAGCTCCTAAAGATTTTTGGTGTGATGGTAACTGCATCTGATGTAGAGCGAGCAGTGGCCGAGGCAGCAGAGTCGATACCAAACGAGCTAGCTCGTGGAGTTGATTACCTGCAGCAACGAGTATTTAATTCGTATCACTCAGAGACCGAGTTTTTACGGTATGTTCGCAAGCTTGAGTCCCGCGACCTATCTCTTGGATTTTCGATGATACCGCTGGGTTCTTGCACGATGAAGTTAAATGCAACTTCTGAGATGGTACCAGTTACTTGGAGTGAATTCGGTGGAATACATCCATTTGCCCCTAAGAGTCATTCACGTGGCTACCAAGAGATGTTTAGCGAACTTGAAAGAGCGCTGTGTGAAATTACCGGGTTTGACGGCTGCTCACTGCAGCCGAATGCGGGCTCGCAGGGAGAGTACGCTGGGCTCGTAGTCATCAAAGCATACCACGGGAGTCGTGGTGATTCGCGACGTCGTATCTGCTTGATTCCTAAGTCGGCACACGGAACAAATCCAGCGAGTGCGGCGATGGTTGGTATGGATGTCGTGGTTGTCGCCTGTGATCAGCACGGCAACGTTGACCTAGTAGATCTGGAGAGCAAGGCGACTGAGTATCGCGACACCCTGGCTGCGTTAATGGTAACCTATCCATCAACACACGGAGTGTTTGAAGAGGGGATTCGTAAGGCGTGTGAAATAGTGCACCGTAACGGCGGCCAGGTGTACATGGATGGGGCCAACCTGAATGCTCTAGTTGGTTTGGTACGGCCAGCTGAATTCGGAGCTGATGTCTGCCATATAAACCTGCACAAAACCTTCTGTATCCCTCACGGTGGTGGTGGGCCGGGTATGGGGCCGATATGCTGTGGTAAGCACCTAGCACCATTTTTACCAAATCATCCGGTGATCGATATCGGACACTCAAATGGAGTTGGTCCGATAGCCGCTGCTCCGTGGGGTTCAGCTAGTATCCTGCCGATCTCTTGGATGTATATGGCGATGATGGGTGGTGATGGTTTGACCAGGGCCACTGAGGCGGCGATTGTGTCAGCTAATTATGTCTCCAAACGTCTTGAGCAGGACTACCCAACATACTACCGCGGAAGTAATGGGCTCATTGCTCACGAGTGCATCCTCAATCTGCAGAGTTTAAAGAGTGAAGCCGGGATAGAGGTAGAAGATGTCGCCAAGAGGTTAATGGATTATGGATTCCATGCCCCGACAGTTTCGTGGCCGGTAGCTGGAACGCTGATGGTAGAGCCAACCGAGAGTGAGTCAAAAGAGGAGCTCGATCGTTTCTGTGATGCTATGGCGATGATCCGTCAAGAGGTGCGAGATATAGCCTCTGGCAAAGCTGATCGCAGCAATAATCCCCTCAAGCATGCACCGCACACAGCAGCCGTTGTTACGGCTAATGAGTGGCAGAGACCGTATTCGCGTGAGCAGGCTGCCTTCCCGGCACCATGGACCAGAGAGAGTAAGTTTTGGCCAGCAGTTGGAAGAATAGATGGAGTTTACGGTGATCGTAACCTATTTTGCTCGTGTGAGGGGTTGGTAGTTCCTTAGCCCGAATATCACACTAAAGTGCCAGATTCGGGCTGGCAAGTGCAAGGGCATCGCAGTTCTCTCTATCTTTAATAGGCCAAAAATGTGCGGAAGTTACAGAAATAACTAAGTTAAACTCCATCCGCCCGCACATTTTTATCCTTTTCGAAACTTCCAACGTTTCTAAGGAGATAGCTGGAGAACTGCGATGCCCTAAGCAAGTGCAAGGAAGCACTTGCAAATTTCGAAGCGCAGCGGAGGAATTTGGAGCCTACAGTTTGTGTGGGCACTATGGGTCTCACACAAACTGTAGGCGCTGAGGAGAAAGGCCATAGGTGGCCTTTTCCCGAGCATTTTTCACGGAGAGCGCAGCGAACTTGGTGAAAAATACGGGTTAGGGATTCCAGGTAGAGTTACTGACTAAGAAGCCAGGTCTAATCGTAGGTCTTCGATCCTGTGTGCCCCCCGAATTGCATCGACCTCCATCTCAATAACTAGTCTGGGGTCTACTAGCTTGGCAACCTGCACCATGCTCGACGTTGGGCGAATTGTTCCGAATACCTCTTGATGAGCCCTGGCGTAATCGTCCCAGGCTACTATGTTAGTAACAAAGAGTCTGGTTCGAACAACGTCTGACGTGGCGAACCCTCGCTTGTTTAGGAGGTTTTTAATCGTATTCAGAACGGCCTTGGTCTGTTGGTAGGCGTCACCGGGATGTGCAACATCGCCTTGGTTTGTCATCGCCGTAGTGCCAGATATGTATAGCTGATCGCCCAACTGTACAGCACGCGAGTAACCGCGAAGGGGTTCAAAGGGCGAGCCTGAGGCGATATTTATTCTGATGAGTTCGTTATTCACGCGCTACACAGTGACATACATAAGGCGGTCCGAAAAGCCCCCAGCGAGGCTAATTTGAGGTCAATAAACCCAGCCTCATTCATTTTTGAAAAAAATGAATGAGAATTGCTGGGCGAGCGCAATCTTGGCGTAGCCAAGTTGCGCCGTAGAAGACAACAAACTCCTATGTGCTCAAGCGTGTGAAATTTTAACCTATAGCGTTTTTCAAAAGTCCGTAGCGATATAACGGCTTTTGTAAAACGCTATCGATTCGCGGACGCGAATCAAAACAACAACCTATA